>DATMYB010000330.1:0-2829 GCA_035561215.1 Syntrophomonas sp.
ACCGCCGTTATATACCTCGCCTTCGTCTGCGATTCCCATGCTTTTTACATAGCCGTAAACGACATCGCTACTGCGAAAATGCAATTCCACATTCAGCAGTTTAGGTTCGGCCGGCTGGGTTTTTTGCCATAATTGCTTGACTTCCAGCTTGCATCCGGTGATAGATAAAGCCGTCAGCAGCAAGACAATGAGCAACCATGCTCTGGATTTCCGCATCATAGTCATTATCTCCTCCTCCTGCGCAAGCGCACTGTCCGGGAAACATTATCCCCGCCGCTGTCTAATCCGAATTCGCCCTTTTTGTTTCTGCGGTTCCAGGTACAGAGTTGTTCATCCACCAAATAATGTATCGTACCCGGTGGAAATTTGCCCTTATCATCACGCTGGCCGGCCGGTATCCCACTCAAGATTTCGATGCCCTCATCAATCGTTTCCACCGCCCAGATATGAAACTGTCCCTTTTGCACGGCTGCAACCACGGTTTCATCCAACATTAACTGGGAGAGATTTTTGCGGGGAATAATACAGCCTTGCCGGCCATTCAGCCCTTTATGGCTGCAGACCTGGAAAAATCCTTCGATTTTTTGATTGATCCCGCCTACTGGCTGAATTTCGCCGTTTTGATTAACCGAGCCGGTAACCGCTATCCCCTGCTCTAAAGGCAAATCGGCCAAACTGGACAAAAGCGCGTATAATTCAGCGCTGGAAGCACTGTCGCCTTCGATACCGGAATAGCTCTGCTCCAGCGTCAGACTGGCCGACAGGGATAGATGTTTGTCCTGAGCATACTGGGATCCCATGTATCCGTTCAGCGTTAATACGCCTTTGCTGTGAATCTTACCGCTGAGCTGAATCTCCCGCTCAATATTAACCAGACCCTTCTCCCCCATAAAAGTTTTAGCGGTAATACGCACCGGCTTGCCGAAAGAAAAATCTCCCAGATCGTAAACGGCCAGACCGTTAAGCTCCCCTACCTTGCGGTCGAAAACATTAATGATCAAACTGTCATGATCGATTTGTTCCTGGATCTTTTCCTCAATCATAGAGGACCGGTATTTTTTCTCCGCAATTGCCTTTTGCACATGTTCAGCGCTGACCACCTCGGCCTTTTCATAGCGGGCCCAACCGGCGGCTTCATAAATAATCTCTACCAGTTTGTTGAACAGCGTGCTCAGCTTGCGTTGATCATCAGCCATACGACTGCCGTATTCCACTACTCTGGCAACCGCACCCGGATCGAAATGACAAAGATTTTGGCTGTTGCATACCGAACTGATCAGCCGGGCGTAGTCCTTGATATGAACCGTACTGCGGTCCATTTCCATATCAAAATCAGCCTTGATTTTGAATAATTTTTGAAACTCCTCATCCTGTGAGTAAAGCAGATAATAATAGATCGGTTCGCCGATCAGCACTACTTTTATATCTACCGGTATCTTTTCCGGTTGCAGGGTTTCGCTGTTGCCCAGGCCAAGATTTTTGCTCAAACTTTCCACGGTTATTTCTTTATTGCGCAGAACTCTTTTTAAATTATCCCATACGTAGAAATTTTTGGCGATATCATTGATGTACAGAACCAAGAATCCTCCGTTGGCACGATGAATCGCTCCTGGCCGTATTTTGGTAAAATCCGTGGACAGTACGCCGAATTCGCTTTCAAACTCAATTTGACCGAATAAATTACTGTAAGTAGGATTTGATTCGAATATTACCGGAGCATATTTTAAACCTCCGCAATCCACCAGGTGATTTACCTGATAGCGCCGCAAAGCGTTTTTCTTATCCAGGTTGCGGAAAAAGTTCATACCTTGCGCTTCTTCTTCCGTTATGAACAAGTCCATGTTTTTCAGGATATCTTGCTGCATATCGCGCAGATATTCAGCCGCTTCGTTGTAATTCCCGTATTTTTTCAGCAGCTTGTTAAAAAAAGGTTCGATAGCTTTCGTGGTGGTTTCCGTTTCCAATTCCCGGATCGTTTGCTTAATTGACTTTTCCAATTCTTTATAGGCGCGAAGGGATTGGTTGATCCTTTCCTGCATAGACGTGCTGCGCTTCAGCAAATCCGCCTTTTCTTCCTCCGTCATGGACATATATTCTTCCTGGCTGAGAACTTCCCCGTTTTTCAGCGGAACACTGCTGACGCCGTTAGAGGTACGGGAGACGCTAAATCCATAGCTCCGCGCTTCCTCCTCCAACTGCAGATACATGCGGTTGGTTTCTTCTATAAATTGATTCATGATGGCGCCTTTTCTTGAATTATAATCCTGGCTTTCAAAAACCTTGACGGTCTGCAGCATTACTCCTTCCATGGACTCGGCTACATCCTGCTTAAACTGGCCCCCCATGCCGGCCGGCAATCGCAGCGCACGCGGGCATTCGGGCTGTCTAAAATTGTGAACGTAGCACCAATCTTCCGGTACTTTTTTGCGCCGCGCTTTCTTTTCCAGCATCTCTCGCGCCAGCGTGGTCTTGCCGGTTCCAAAGGCCCCGGAAAGATAAATATTGTAACCGTCATTGTTAATGTCTAATCCGAAATCCATGGAGCGAACCGCGCGCTCCTGACCGATAATGCCTTTCACCGGCTTAATTTCAGCGGTGGTTTTAAATTTGAAAATGGAAGGGCTGCAATTTTTGCGTAAATCTTTCGCTTTGACTTTTAACCGGTCATTGTTCAATCGCCTATACCTCCATTAGGTAGTCTGCTGCACCTAAAGCTCTAATCTCGCCGGATAAATCCTCGCTTGCGAGGCTTACGGGTGCCGTTGCCGTCGATCGCAATACGTCCCTGTGCTTCCCCCCGCCTCGCTGCTCTCCGGGCGAGAATTTTTC
>DATMYB010000331.1:0-8554 GCA_035561215.1 Syntrophomonas sp.
ATATAAGTGAGCAAGAGTATGTGATGAGTATTTATATTAGAAGGCTTGGAATAAATAATGGATTTGATTTATTCTTTGACTTTGGAAGTATAATAAGAGCAATTAATGAATTAAGAAGTAATAAATACAGAAACGCTTAAATTTGTTAATCTACACCTGTGCCGTGTTGCGAATTTATCAAGCCATGTTTCTGCTTAAAACATCCAAATTGTCTAAAAGGATCATCGTATAAGAGTAGCCTTGAAGTAGCCGAAATAAGAAAAAACAGATAACAATAGATAAAACTAACAGCAAAACACCAAGCATATTGATTATCGCAATCCATACTAATTCAGACCAGAAAGTAATACTTGATAACACATAGAAAGTGCTTCGCAAAATTGGAAATCGCGTAACGTGTCAAAAGCGTTCAAGGGTTCGAATCCCTTCCTCTCCGCCATTTACCGAATTACCAAGGGGTTTCAGAGATAAGTCTGAAACCCCTTTTAAAATTTTGCACAGCAGATAGAGTAGGAGAAGAAAAAACGCTATACAAGACGGGGGTTCGGATCAGCTCTTTGGCTGTAATCCAAACGCCCGCGGTAATTTTGTATTTACTTAGATACTACCTGCTATTTCACAATCAATTCGACAAACCGCTGAATAATCGTCGCAACTTCAGCGCGGGTGGCGGTTGCTTGCGGAGCGAACATACCGCCGCTGCGTCCGCCGATGATGCCGGTGGTCTGGCAGTAGAGCGCCGCGTTTTTGGCATAGCCCGAAATGCTGCCGGAATCGTTGTAGTAAAGCGCGGTATTAAGATTGGCCGGCAGTACGTTGAGGAAGCCGGCGAAGCGATAAAGTATCGCCGCCATCTGCTCGCGGGTAATTTGGTCATTGGGCCCGAACTTGCCGTTCCCATAGCCGCCGATGATATTGTTTTCCGCCGCCCAGTCGATGTATTTCCCGTAATAATCGTTGTAGTCGCAGTCGGTGAAAGCATGGGCGTCGGAAACTTCGATTTCGCCGTAGCTGCGCTCGTACAGCCGCCCGATAACCGTTGCGAACATGGCGCGGGTCATACCGACGCCCGGGGAGAAGATATCGCTTCCCGTACCGAAGAAGATCTCCCGCTCGATCACAAATCCGATAGCCCCCTCCGCCCAGTGGCCGGATATGTCTGTGAAGCGCTTGGCGTTAGGTGTTACAACTACGGTCACACCTGCGGGGGCGATATATTTCCCGTTGGCCGCAAAGCCGATGAATATCCTATTACCGTTGTCATCCAAGTAATACGGTACCCCCGCCGACACATCGTAGATTTCCTCGCTGCCAACTACCAAGGCGTAAGGCGAGAACTCGGTTGCCTCACCATATCTCCGGTTGCAGCGCTTGCAGCCGAAGCACCGTCGTCTGCCGTCTTCCAGTAGTAGATGGTATTGTCGGTTTCAGGCGTCACGTCGGCGCCGCCGACGCTAAGCTGATCTACCGGGGAGGCTAGTGCTATAGACGGTAGCAGAGTAATGGCCAGGCAAAACACCAACAGTACGACAAATACTTTCCTTCTCATTCTTCTTTACCCCCAATATGCGATTTTTTGTGGTAATCTTGTTTTTTCTCCGCCTCGGCGGCGCGGCGCTTCTCCATCCGCACGTCAATTTTTTCCCGCAGGCAGGCGGGGCAGCCGGAGTTTCCCCGCACCCGGGAAGAAAGCTGCGTCTGCCATGAGTGGCCTTTTTCGCACTTCCACCAGACCCTGGCCGTACTGGTAGCAGCAATGCTTTTAGGCGTAAGCGGGGCGTTTTTTTCCGCGTCCCACTGTTTCAGCAGGTTTTTCCTGCTATTCCTTACACAATGGATGTATAAGCTCACATCCCTTTCCTCCTCTCATGGTGGAGCTTACCTTGCTTTAGCCAATCTGTCATGTTATGCTTAGCCTACACCTCGTGTTAACGTGAGAGTCAAGGGGCAATGCGAAAATTTTAGTATTTTTTGGCGATTTATTTTCATTTGTAAGAGGAGGCTTCGCTGATGCCGAAACCGGAAGGATTATATTCCATAGGCGAGATGGCCGTCGCCTGCGGGATAAGTATAAACGCCTTGCGTTTTTACGAAACGAAAGCGCTTATAAAGCCGGCTCATACCGACCCGGAGTCCGGTTACCGCTATTACAGCCGTGAAAACCTGCACCGGCTGCGGGCAATTTTAGGACTGAAAGACGCGGGGCTGTCCCTGCCTGAAATAAAGGAATATTTAGACGGTCATATGGATATGGATACCAGGATAGCAGACTTGGAAGAACGGCGCGCTATGCTGAAGCTGGCTATTGAGGATTTGAAAACCAGGAACACGCCGTCAGGGGACCTTACCGTGCATGAGCTGGTTTTGCCGGAGCGACTTTGCCTTTGCCGGACGATAAAGGCAAAAGACGGGGAGTCTGCGCTTTGGGCCATCAGCGAATTTTACGACGAACTTATTCGTAAGGGTGTCCCCATCAGCAAAGCATGGCCGGAGTTCTGCGAATATCCGGACGAGGGGCTTTTGCAAGGGGAGTTCAAGGTAACGGATTTCACCCTTAGCGCCTGCCTGCCGGTGGATAAGAAAAATGCGCCGCCGGAAGCGGTTCTTTACCCAGCCGGTAACGCAGTTGCGGTGAATTACCGGGGTAGTTATTACGAGTTGTGGAAGGCATATGATGTCCTGGCCCGGTACATAGATGAGTGCGGATATACACCCTCGGGTTACCCCCAGGAAATTTACATGGAGATTGAGGCGGACGGCTCGGTTCAGATCGACAACGAACACAATATCACCCGCGTGATTGTACCGGTAGAGCGGAGGGAATAATAAAGCAGGCATTCTTTCACAAATCGTGGCAAGGATTTCTGCCTTTTTTTACCCTGTATCAGTAGCCGCTCGGGTTCAATCGTTGTACATGGTGAGCCGGGTTCAAAGGAGAAGAAAACCCTGACAAAGAATATAACAGGGCGAGTTATAAAACATAAAAATCCATCAAGAAGCGAGATGTTTTAAAAGAGCCTTTGATTTAAAGGCAGGGAAAAGGGGGAGGTATCATAATGAGCGAGCAGGCTGTGGTTTGGAAAAAGGAAGATGGCGTTTGTGTAATAACCATGAATCAGCCGGGAAGTTTGAATGCCATCAGCAAAGCGATTGTCGCGGGGTTGGAAGAAGCTTTGGAAGATTGTTTCGATGAAGCCGTCAGAGCCGTAGTGCTGACCGGATCGGGACGAGCCTTTTGTGCCGGCGGCGATATTGCCGAAGCCATAAAAGACGGGGCGCCCCAATGGATGCTGCAGACGCCTAAAAAGCTGGCGGTAGCTATCGGTGTAATCCGCCGCTTGCCCAAGCCGGTCATCGCCTCCATCAACGGTCCGGCCATGGGGGTGGGGATGAGCGTGGCCATGGCCTGCGATCTGAGGATCATGTCCGACAAAGCTCTTTTATCCCAGTCCTATACTTCGGTGGGACTTTCTCCGGACGGCGCCTGGACCATGACTGTACCCAGAATCGTAGGCGTTGCCAAAGCGCTGGAAATGGTCATGCTGGATCAGCCTATCAAAGCCGAGGAAGCTTTAAGACTTGGCTTAGTCAGTCTGGTGGTTCCCGCTGCAGAACTGGAATCACAGACCATGCAACTGGCCCGAAAATTGGCGGCGGGGCCTACCAAGGCTTACGCCTCCGCCAAATTGCTGATTAACGAGTCCCTGCTGCAGGGCATTGAAGGGCAGATGGAGCGAGAGCGCTATGCCATATCTGCCTGTGCTGCCACCGAGGATTTTGTTGCGGGCAGCGAAGCCATCTTCAATAAAAGCCGGGCGGTTTTCAAAGGGAAATAAGCGCCCTGGCTCCCGGCAGGGATTGCTGATTAAAAAATTGATTCCACTGCAAAAAATTATAATTCGTTAGCTGAATGTATTAACATTCCGTCGCCAGACCCAGCACGGGGAAACACCTAGTGTTCCTCCATGCTGCGCTAAGTGCTCCTTCATTTTATACATTCAACCCGATTAAATCAGGTTTTTGCAGGGAAATCAAAATTAAATAAAAAGCAGCTCGTTGCAGCCTACTGATTTAAATAAATCGGTGGGCTATTTCGCGAATACCGGTTCGAGATGTATACGGCCCATCATGAAATCCATGGCGGAAAAGATCGGAGGCGACAGCTCCATATAAATTTTTCTGCACAGATGAAGTAATTTTTGTATTATAGATACAGGAATATCTGACGGATAAGTCCTTTATTTTCCCGCAGGGCCTTAGCCTGCCGCAGAGGACCCGGCTGAAAACCGTGCATTTTACTGCGCGCTGTCTTTCCGCCGAGGGCCGGTCGGAAGATAAGCCCAACCGCTGCAGCGGTCGGGTGTTTATTTTGCCGGTGAATCCGCATTATGGGCAGTCAAATACCTTCAATCGAGGATGTGCATCTCACCAAATGAGAGAAAAAAGAGATTTCAGTTTGGATATAACCAATATAGATAGCGCCGTGGGTTTTGCCCGCGAACTGTTGCAGCAATGCCAATGCAGCGCCCGGGATCAGGTTCGGGCCCAATTGTTTACGGAAGAGACACTGGTATATTGGCTGGAGTCGGCCGGTGCAGGCGGCATGGTTCAGATCAGCGCCAGAAAGCGCTTCAAGACTATCTCTTTGTTCCTGACCTATCAGGGGAGCATGGCCAATCCCCTGGCCATGGACGAGGCCGCCGGGGACGAAGCAGAATTTAGGTTTATCGGTCAAAATATCTTAATCGGACTTTCCAATGTCTCCTACAACTACGAAAACGGATGCAATATCGTTATCTTTACCCTCAAGGAAAAAAGCGACAACCCGCTTGCCGCGGTTATTTTCGCCCTGGTTGCCGCAGTAATCTGCGGGCTGACCGTGAACCGTCTGGCGCCGTCCTTGGGAGCAAACTTGAATGCTTCCGTACTGACCCCTTTGAGTAACGCTTTTTTTGGGTTATTGAAGGCCATCGTCGTTCCTTTCCTTTTTGTATCAGTGATTGCCAGCATTTTTAATATGGAAAATGTGGCCCAGGTGAAACGAATTTTCCGGATCCTGTTCGGATGGTTCGTGGGGTTGACGGTGCTGTCAGCCGTCGTCACGGTAGGGGTGGGGGTGCTTTATTTCCCTCTGCAGAGCGGTGCAGCCGCCGGTGCCGGTGAAGCCGGCATCTGGACGCAAATTGCCAAAATGTTGTTTGATATCATCCCGGTGAATATGCTGCAATCCTTTGTGGACGGAAACACCTTGCAAGTCATATTCATTGCCATCGTAACCGGCATCATCATGCTGGTGTACAAAGGCCGTTTTCCCGTCATAACCAAGGTGATAAGCGAAGCTGACCTGCTTCTTTCTACATTATTGGATGCCGTATGTTCGCTGATGCCGTGGGTCATATTCGTTTGTATTTTCAGCATCATTCTGTCCGGCCAGGGCAAGGGATTGCTTAATTCCATCGGGGTGGCCGGGCTTATATGCGTATGTTATCTGGTGATTGGCTTATGCGGTCTGCTGAGTGTGACTGTCATTGAAAAGCAAAGCCCCGTTCAGTATTTAAAGACCATTGCCCCGATTCTGCTGATCGCGGTTTCTACCGCCAGTTCAAGCGCTACCTATGCGACTCATGCGCTGATTGCCAATAAACAACAAGGCATCCGCGAATACCTGATCAGCTTTTGCATTCCCGTGGGGGCTTTGTTTGCCAAGCCGTTTTTGGTGCCGGAAATATTTTTAATCACTTTGTTCATTGGCCAGTTTTATTCCCTGACTTTCAGTATGGCGGATATCATACCCATGATATTGCTCACCATGATTTTAACCATTGCCTGCCCTCCGACCCTGGGGATCGGCGCTTTCCTGTTTACAATCATGTTTAACCGCTTAGGGATTCCCCTGGAAGGTTTGGCGATGGCCATCAGCCTGGCCATGATTATGGATTATTTAGGCACGGCCTGCGACACCCTTGCCTTGAACATCAGCATGCTGCATACGGAACACCGACTGAGGGAGACAGAGAAAACAACCGCGGTGGAAATTTCAAATTTCAACTTAATCCCCTAGTGCTCTGTCAACCCTAAGCCCGTATATTATTTGTCGAGGGAAATTTCTGCAGGGCAAGGCGGAGGATTGAGCAATACTGGACGTATTGCGATTGACGACAACGTAGCCATACAGAAATTTAACCGACAAGAAAATATGGAATTAGGGTTGACAGAGTACTAGGGAAGTAAAACATTGGCCACAGCCTGTGAGCGTACGGATCGGCCTCAGCAGAGCGGGGGGCTTTATTTTTGCTGTGCTTGGCTGAAGGGCTGTTTTTTTATCAGCCTAATCTCCGTTGGGCATATATGGGCCTATAAGAATAAGAAAGGGAGCAATCAAAATTAATAAAGCCAATAATAAATCATTTTCACATACGATGAAAAAAGCTGTTCTGATAAACTTGATACTGCTGCTGACCCTGACCCTGTCCTCCTGTATGTCCGGGGGCGCCCCGTCAACTACCGTTTCTTCAAAGGCCGGCGGAGATATTAAAGCAGGCCAGCTTAAAGTCCATTTTATTGATGTCGGTCAGGCGGACTGCATCTTGGTTGAGCAAGGCTCCCAATCCATGCTCATCGATGCCGGCAATAAAGACGACGGGGACGGGATAATCAAATATATCAAACAACAAGGCATAGACCGGTTCGATTATGTCGTCGGGACTCATCCCCACGAAGATCACATCGGAGGTATGGCGGAAGTTATCCAGGCATTTAAAGTCGACAAGGTATATTTGCCCAAAGTAACTCATACCTCGTCAGCTTTTGAAAGCATGGTTTCCGCGATAAAAAACCAGGGCTTAAAGGCCACCGCCCCCGTTCCGGGATCGAGTTTCAAACTGGGGGAAGCCACCTGTACGATTTTGGCCCCTAACGAAATTTCCTACGCCGAGCTTAATAATTACTCGATTGTTATTAAAATGGCCTATGATGAGACCTCGTTTCTTTTTACCGGCGATGCGGAAACCGTTTCCGAGCAGGAAATGCTGGACAAAGGCTACGACTTGTCGGCGGATGTTCTAAAGGTAGGGCATCACGGCAGCTCTACCTCTACCAGCGCCGCCTTTCTTAACGCCGTTCAGCCTAGATATGCAGTCATATCTTTGGGGAAAAATAACTCGTATGGCTTTCCCCATCGCGAAACCATGTCGAAACTGAAAAGCAATCATGTTATAGTTTACCGGACCGATGAGAGCGGGACGGTGGTCGCGGTTTCCGATGGAAAAACCATAACCTTTAGCGGCAGTCCCGGCAGCTACGCTAATGGCGGGAAGGACAGCGCTGCACCGGCCGGCGGTACGAAATACGATCAATCTTTGCCGGATACCGGCGCAGCAGCAGTTGAAAATCAGTATATCGGCAACAAAAACAGCAAAAAGTTTCATCGGCCCACCTGCTCCGGACTCCCGTCCGCTAAAAACCAGGTTGTTTTCGAAACCCGGGATGAAGCGATAGAACAAGGCTATGCTCCGTGTGGCAGTTGTGACCCTTAAAAAGCATTCATGTAAGGATAAAAACGGATTTTGAAAAAAGAGACGCCCATCATACACAATATGAAATATGCTGATCTCGCTAAGAAAGGCACAAAACAATTAAGAGAGAGGTGTCCCTATATGAAAAGTTGTACCATCTAAATAATTGACCACTTTTTCTAAATAACCGTTAAGCTCGGCAAAACATAAGCTAGCAGAGCAAGCTCGTATCATCAAAAATGGTATTGACTTATTCTTATATCCGGCCCTTCCAACGGAAAGGCCGGATATAAAAAGATGCGCTTTTTCCCGTGGTCGGTTATGGGGTTTATATCGTACAGGAATACTCATGCCATATGGAGGCAACTCGGCGGCCCATTACGGATACGCATATCCGACTCCTACTTTCCGCACTGCGGATAATAAATAATGAGGTTGCCGACGATTCCCCATCGGCGGCTATACGGCTCTATACATAGAAGGCCAGCAAATAAACGGTGGCAAATATAATCGACACCAGCATTAAAGGGAAAGCAATTTTCATATAGCCCAGGAACGTTAAAGGATAACCTTCCCGGGCGGCGATACCCGATACGATAACGTTGGCGGAAGCGCCGATGATGGTACCGTTGCCTCCCAAACACGCTCCCAGAGACAGCGCCCACCATAAAGGCATGATATCCATATGGCCGATCTGTCCCATCTCCTGGATGAGGGGAATAAAAGTGGCCACAAAGGGAATATTGTCAATGAAAGCTGAAGCGATGGCTGAAAACCATAAGATAAAGATGGCGGATAAAGTTACGTTCCCTTGAGTCAACTGAACCGCCTGGCGGGCCATGCTTTCAATAATTCCTACTTTTTCCAGTCCGCCTACCAGAATAAACAGGCCCACAAAAAAGAACAGGGTCGCCCATTCCACCGATAGCAGCGCTTCTTCCGGGTTTTCACGGGTCACCAGCATCAGCAGGGCGGCGCCGGTAATGGCTATGGTGGCGGATTCCAGTCCCAGATACTGATGGGTGACAAATCCGATAATA
>DATMYB010000332.1:0-5296 GCA_035561215.1 Syntrophomonas sp.
ACGATGTTTTTCCCTTTTTCGGCGATCATGCCGGTAATACCGGCAATAGTGCCGGGGCGGTCGGAGGTATAAAAATCGATCCGGGTATGGGGTCTGGACACGCCTAAAATATCGATAAAGGCGTCAAATATGTCGGTTTCGGTTATTATCCCCACCAATTTTTCATTCTCGTCAATAACCGGCAAGCCGCTCACTTTATATTCCCGCATCTGGCGGGCAGCGGTCTCGATATAGTTTTCCGGACTTACGGTAATAAGTTTTTGTTTTTTGGGCATGACGTCCTTGATCTTGGTCTTGGCCAGCAGATAGTTGAGTTCGTGAATACTTAACGTAGTGGCCATCGAAGGTGTCGCCTGATTTAAATCAGAAACGGTTATTATGCCGACCACCTTACCTTTATCAACTACCGGCAACCGGCGGATGCTGTTTTCTTTCATTAAGGAAAACGCTTCGGTTACACTGGTATCAAGCCCTACCGTACGGGGATTTTCTGTCATCCGATTTTTAACCTTCATGATCTCGCCTCCCTGTTTATTGTTAACAAACTCCGGTAATCAGCCTCCCAGATACGCTTTCTTGACTTCTTCGCTCTTCATCAGTTGCTCGGCGGTTCCCTGCAGCACGATTTCTCCTGTTTCTATTACATATGCTTTATCGGCAATGGATAATGCCATGTTAGCATTTTGCTCCACCAACAAAATCGTAGTCCCGCGGGAATTTATCTCTTTTATGATTTCAAATATCTCTTTCACCAGCAGCGGCGCCAGCCCCATGGAGGGTTCATCCATCAGCAAAAGCTCCGGTTGGCTCATCAGGGCCCGGCCTATGGCCAGCATCTGCTGTTCTCCTCCGCTCAAGGTTCCGGCCATCTGCTTCCGTCTTTCTTTCAGGCGCGGGAAACGGTTGAAGACACTTTCCATGTCCTGCAGTATCTCTTTTTTGTCCCGGCGCAGATAGGCTCCCATTTCCAAATTCTCAAACACGGTCATGGTAGGAAATATCCTGCGCCCCTCGGGAACTTGTGATATGCCCAGGCTTACGATTTTTTCCGGGGCAACTTTGGTTATTTCTTTGCCTTTGTATGTTATCGAGCCGCTTTTGGGTCTTAGGATACCGGAAATGGTTTTAAGGGTAGTGGTTTTGCCGGCGCCGTTGGCTCCGATTAAGGTAACGATGCTGCCTTGCTCAACTTCCAGGGACATTTTTTTCAGAGCATGGATGGCGCCGTAATATACATCTATTTCTTTTACCTCCAGCATTACTCTACCTCCTCTCCCAGATAGGCTTCGATAACCTTTTTATTATTTCTGATTTCAACTGGCACTCCTTCGGCAATTATTCTTCCATAGTCGAGCACGTAGATTCGTTCGCAAACTCCCATAACCAGGGACATATCATGCTCGATAAGCAATATCGTCAGATCGAAATCTTTTCTGATCCATTCTATTAATTCCATCAGGTTTTTGGTTTCATTTGGATTCATCCCGGCTGCCGGTTCGTCCAAGATGAGCAGCGTTGGTTTTGTAGCCAGGGCCCGGGCTATTTCCAGCCGCCGCTGTTCTCCGTAGGGAAGATTCCGGGCCAGTTCTTCTTTTTTATCCGCCAGGTTGAATATTTCCAGATACTGCATGGCCTGCTCCTCGATCATGTCCTCGCCTTTGAAAAACTTTGGCGTTCTCAGGATGCTGCTGAGCAGTCCGTAAGGAACGTCCTTGTGAGCAGCTATTTTTACGTTATCCAGTACGGTCAAATCATTGAAAAGCCGGATATTCTGAAATGTCCTGGCAATGCCGCGGGCACATATGCTATAGGGGGGCAGTCCCGCAATACTGGCTTCGTTAAATATAATACTTCCCTGATCGGGTTTATATACGCCGGTAATAAGATTAAACACCGTGGTCTTACCGGCGCCGTTAGGGCCGATAAGACCCACCAGCTCGCTTTTTTCGATGCGGAAGTTGAAATCCAGCACCGCGCTTAACCCACCAAAGGACTTGTGTAAATTTTGTATTTCCATTAGGCTCATTTTCGTCCACTCCAAATCTTGCCGAACGTCTGCCTGCTCAGTTCTTTGTTTCCCATTAGTCCCTGGGGCCGGAAGATCATTACGATGATCAGGATCAATGCGTAAAGTATCATCCTGATGGCCGGGAACGATTGCAGGACCGCGGTCAGCGCAGTTATGAATATGGCCGCGATAACGGCGCCGGTGGTGCTGCCCAATCCGCCCAGTACGACCATGACCAGGATATCAAATGACTTGAGGAAGTTAAAGGTCTCCGGTTTGATGATATAAAAGAAATGTGCGTACAAGGCTCCGGCCAGGCCGGCAAACATGGCGCCGAACACGAAGGCCATTACTTTATAGGTGGTGGTATTGATCCCCATCAACTCCGAGGCAATCTCGTCCTCTCGCACCGAAATGATAGCTCGCCCGTAGCTGGAATTGATCAAATTAACGATAACCAGTATGGTTAAAACGGTGGCGCCAAAAAGCCAGGGCCAGGTGGTAAGTTTGGATATTCCCAGGATTCCGGCCGGTCCGTTGACATAGTCGATGTTTTGCAGGATAACGCGGATGATTTCCCCAAAGGCCAGGGTGGCGATAGCCAGGTAATCACCTTTAAGTCTAAGGGTCGGAACGCCGATTATAAATCCGGCCAGAGCCGACACCAGACAGGCCACAATCAGACCTACGATAAAGGACTGCCCCATCATTTGGGTAAGGATTACGCTGGTATATGCGCCGACTGCCATAAATCCTGCATGTCCCAGGGACAACTGCCCGGTAAAGCCGTTGATCAGATTCAGGCTGACCGCCAGAATAATGTTGATACACATGGAGGTCAGGTTAATCTGAAAATATTGATTCATTAATCCCGCGGTAATCAAATACTGCACCAAGGTGAATATGGCAGCCAGCAGGAGCACCTCTACGCAAAATCTGATCCAGTTTATTTTTTTTGCTTCCATATTTCTCACCTACACTTTTTCGCCGGAATCTTTGCCGAAGAGACCGGTTGGTTTGATAAGCAGAATCAGGATCAACACACCGAAAGCTACGGCGTCGCGATATAGGCTGTTGCCATAACCGCTGACCATGGTTTCCAATAAGCCCATGATAAATCCTCCGGCCATGGCTCCGGGAATCATGCCGATTCCTCCGAGAACAGCCGCCACAAACGCTTTAAGTCCGGGGATAATGCCCATCAAGGGATTAACCGTACTATAATAAACACCGTACATAACGCCTGCCGCCGCCGCCAAAGCCGAGCCGATGGCGAATGTAACGGAAATGGTTTTGTCAACGCTAATACCCATGAGGACTGCCGCTTCCTGGTCAAGGGAAACCGCCCGCATGGCTTTTCCGGTTTTGGTCCATTTAATTATATATTGAAGAATCAGCATCAGCACGACCGCTGAGACAATAACGAATACGTCTTTGTTTAAAATCGAAAGGCCGGCAATGTTGTATGCCTTTATGTGGAAAGCGGATTCAGGAAATACCTTCTGAGACGGTCCCAGAAGAAATATGGTTGCATATTCCAGGAATAATGATACGCCAATTGCGGTTATCAGTGCCGCGATGCGGGTTGAATTGCGCAACGGACGATAGGCTATTTTTTCAATAAGTACTCCCAATATGGCGCATACCGCCATAGCTACCAGCATGGCCACAATGATATTGGTGCCGAGCAAAGTAAGCGAGAAAAATCCTACAAAAGCGCCCACCATCATAATATCTCCGTGAGCGAAATTGATCAGTTTTATGATTCCGTAAACCATCGTATAGCCAAGTGCAATCAGCGCGTAAATTGCTCCCAGCGACAGTCCGTTGACCATCTGTTGTATAAATTCCAGCAAAGTTGACACTTCCTCCTGCTGTCAAAGAGGAAGAGAGGAGTGTTTCCTCTCTTCCTCCACAGCGCTTGTTACGGTTGAATCCTTGTATTCATGACTTGTTTGCCGTCTTTTAATTCGATAACTACGCCGGCTTTGACCGGATTGTGCTGTTTGTCGATACTCATTTTCCCGGTAATGCCTTCGAAGTCTTTGATATTAGCCAGTGCCTCCGCCAGTTTGACCGGATCTGCAGCTTGGGCGTCCTTCAGACCTTGTACCATGAGCTGGACGGAATCATAACCCAGCGCGGCAAAAGCGTCGGGATCTTTGTTATACTTGGTTTTGTAGGCTTCAACAAATTTAACTACTTTGGGATCCGTGTCCTGAGAAGAATAGTGGTTGGTAAAATAGGTCCCATTCAGAGCCGCTGCTCCGGCAACACTTACCAGGTCGGGAGAATCCCAGCCGTCGCCGCCGCCCATGGGAGCGGTGATGCCCATTTCACGCGCCTGCTTGATCAGAGGAGCAACTTCTTGATAATAACCGGGGATATAGATAAAATCCGGATTCATTCCTTTGATTTTGGTAAGGGCCGCTCTAAAATCACGATCGTCCTTTACGAAACCTTCTTCATCAATAATCTGTCCGCCTTTTTCGATGAAGGTCTTTTTGAAGTAGGATGCCAGGCCTTTGCCGTAATCGCTGGAAGTATCGCAGTATACCACCGCTTTTTTGGCTTTCAGATTATCCGCTGCAAACTGTGCCATCAAGGTTCCCTGGAAGGGGTCTATGAAGCATACCCGGAAGATGTAATCTCTGGTTTTTCCGGTCTTGTCATCAACGGTTACATTGGCTGCAGTAGCAGCGGGGGCAATCAACGGGATTTTATTTTCCATCATGACTGGAGTGCTGCCGGCCACGTTACCGCTGGTCAGCGGTCCAATCTGAGCGACGATTTTCTCACCCACTAAAGCTGCGCTTATGCTCATGGCTTCATCTGCAACTGATTTGCAGTCTCTCTCGATGGGATTCAACTGCATTCCCCCCAGAACGCCGCCCGCCTCATTGATCTGTTCAATTGCTAAAATGGCGCCGTCTCTGGCGTTGGTGCCGTAACTGGCCACCCCCCCTGACAATTCGACGTTGATGCCTACATTGATTTTGTCCGCTTGCGTCCCGGTTTTCTCCTTGTCCGTGCCGCCGCCGCCACAGCCAACCACGATAGCGAGCATAAACACCATCAAAACCAGCAGCGCTATTTTTTTGCTTCCCTTTTTCATCCTCTTCCTCCTCTTTCTTGTTTTTTATTACCATCACGAACCACCGTGAAAGCTTCCTTTTTTACTTTCCTGCCGGTGCGACGGTCCGATATTACTATCGAACTGTTCCCCCGCAATAAACTTTCATTTCAAAAAATTGTAGTACTTTGCAGGCGATTGTACAAGCCTTTACC
>DATMYB010000333.1:0-2282 GCA_035561215.1 Syntrophomonas sp.
AAAATAGACTTGTACTCTGTCAACCCTAAGTCTGCATATTATTTGTCGAGGAAAATTTCTGCAGGGCAAGGCGGAGGATTGAGCAATACTGGATGTATTGCGATTGACGACAACGTAGCCATGCAGAAATTTAACCGACAAAGAAATGTGGAATTGGGGTTGACAGAGTACTAATAACGACGGGGAATGGTTGCGCCGGCGAGAACCGGAGTATTTATTTTCACAGGAGGATTTGTACATGGCGGTTAGCCTGTTTGACGTTATCGGACCGGTGATGATCGGCCCGTCCAGTTCCCATACGGCTGGCGCGGCGCGGCTGGGAAACATCGCCCGGCGCATTTGCGGACAGGATTTTGAGCGGGCGGAGTTTTTGCTGCATGGTTCCTTTGCCCGTACCGGCAAAGGTCACGGCACGGAAAAGGCGCTGCTGGGAGGGGTAATGGGTTTTAAACCCAGCGACGAAAGGATCAAGGATTCCTTGGCCCTGGCTGAGCGGCAGGGGCTGGCCTTTTCATTTGCAGAAGCAGATTTGGGGGACCGCCATCCCAATAGCGTAAAAATCATTTTACACACCGGCACTTCGGAGTGCAGCGTGATCGGTTCATCCATCGGCGGCGGTAAAATATTGATCAACGAGATCGACGATATGGCCATAGAATTCAGCGGCGAGTATCCGACCATCATAACCCGGCACCGTGACGAGCCGGGAGTGGTGGCACAAGTCAGCGAGATCCTGTCGCAACACGGTATCAATATCGCTTTTTTAAAAGTGTTTCGTCAGTATCGTGCCGGCGAAGCATCAATGGTAATTGAAACCGACCAGCAGGTGGGCCGGGAGATTTTAGACCGTCTGGAAATGGCGGAAGGCATCATCAAGGTCAAATTCGTAGACGCGATCGAATAGAGAAGCGGAGGTATCCCATGTATCAGTTTACAACGGCCCGGGAATTACTGACCATCTGCGCCCGGGAGTCCGCCGGCATCGCCGAAATAACGATCCGCTCTGAAATGGAAGCTTCAGGCCAGACCCGAGAGTATGTTTGGTCAAAAATCGAAGGTCACTACCAAGTGATGAGAGAGAGCATAAACCGCGGGCTGGTTCCCGGTCTCAAATCCCTGGGCGGATTGATCGGCGGCAACGCCGATAAATTGTATCAATATATGCAAAAAGACTGTATCAGTGGTCGTACGGTTGCTAAAGCAGCCAGTTACGCCTTGGCGGTCACCGAAGTAAACGCTTCCATGGGTAAGATCATTGCCGCTCCCACCGGAGGAGCCAGCGGGATTTTACCCGGCGTGATTGCGGCTTTGGCCGAGGACAGGGAGATGGCTGATGAGATAGCGGTCAAAGCGCTGCTGGTGGGCGGCGCCATCGGTAAAATCATTGCTTCCCAGGCCACTCTATCCGGCGCCGAGGGCGGCTGTCAGGCAGAGTGCGGTTCAGCCGCCGCCATGGGGGCGGCGGCAGTAGTTTATATGGCCGGTGGTTCGGCGGAAATGTCGGTGGACGCCGCTTCCATAGCGTTAAAGGGTCTGCTGGGCCTGGTCTGTGATCCGGTCGCCGGCTTGGTGGAGGTTCCCTGCTCAAAGCGCAATGCCACCGGTGCGGCCCACGCTATAATATGTGCGGATATGGCGCTGGCAGGTATCACCAGTTTTATTCCTTTGGACGAGGTGGCAGAGGCCATGGCCCGGGTGGGAAAAGCGATGTCGCCGGCATTGCGGGAAACTGCCCGGGGAGGATGTGCTACCACCCCTACTGCCCTGGCATATACACAGAAGCTTAACGGGAGTAATTAATATTGATTCCACTGCAAAAAGCCTAATTTAATCGTGTGGAATGTATAAACATGAAGGAGCACTTGGCGCTGAGCCTAGTGTCCTGTACCACTCACATTTAGGCAAATGACTGGTCTGAATTTCCATCTGCTGTGTTGTCGTCGCTCACCATAGCTACGGCTATGCTTCGTTCCTCCGCCTTGCAGACTGAAAATTCATCCTGCGTCCTTTATCCAAAAGTGAATGGTACAGTACACTAGCAGATGTTTCCCGCATATGCAATTATGGTTCGTCCTGCCGGGGTTGGGTAAAAGTGCGCCATACGGAAATGCATGAACCGCAACGTCTGGTTTTACCCCTATTCCCATAGATCCTCGGTCAGTTCACTTAGCTGGGCTTTGCGTTTTTCCGTTTCCTCCACATCGATCGTAATTATTTCTCCCAACACCAACACATCTCCCTCCCGGGCTGTGGACGGTATCCTTTTGCGCGCTATATTAACT
>DATMYB010000334.1:0-6617 GCA_035561215.1 Syntrophomonas sp.
ATCCAATAATCATTGGTATCATAAAAGAGATCTTCAGGTATTTGATACTTGTCAACCTGCATAAATAATCTCCCCCTGTTCGTCAGTTGCGCCGGCTGCAATCAGATCCGGCAGATTCTCTTCCCATGTCTTCCCGATCAAGGATGAAACCGGGTAATCATAGCCGGGAACGCTGATGGCTTCTATGGTTCCGTTGCGGACCAGCACCGCCGCTTTACCGCCGGCTTTGATGCTTTTTTCCAGCAACATCAGTCCTTCAGCGATCTTAACCTTGCGATCCACATACCGGCGGCCCGGCAATCCCAGCCATGCTGCCGAGGTATACCGCTGTGCCAGTTCCCGGGCTTTATCTTGCAGTTCCTGATCCGGCCGGACGGCTCGCAAATCACTCCACTCCCGGCTGAAAGCCTGGATCAGACGTGCTGCCAGTTCATCCATTGCCGCCGGAACCCTCACCCAATCTTTAAAGGTGGTCATGTTGTCTGCCATGGCTTGCTTTAAATGACGGCGGAATTCAGGAAAAGGCGCCTTCAGCACCCGGCTCATAATATCGAAATCAAAATCCAGCAACAAATTGCCTACAAAGGCTACCCCCTGTTCAATATCCCCGCAGCCGTTGCCGGAACATTTTTTCCCGGCGGCGGCCAGATCCGCCGGCGGTTTTAATTCCGCCGGTATGCCGTATTGGCGGTAAACGGTGATGGCCGGCTGCAAAAATCTTTCGTAGTACCGGTATCGCCGCAAGGGCAGCCGCGGGTTGTCACGCCGCAATACCAGTTGAAAAAACACTTGCCGCTGATCCAGGTATACTACCCCGCCTCCGGTCTCGCGCCGGAATAGGGGGATGCCTGAGGTTTCACAATAGGCCCGGTCGATTTCCTGTTCCAGATCATCGTGCAAGCCCAAACATATATAAGGAGAAGAAGGATAGCAAATGATGAGCCCTTCCCGGCCCAGATGGGCCAAAGCATGGTAAAAGCACTGGGATTGCCACCAGGTCACCGCGCCCAAGTCATATAGGTCCACGCTTTCTCCTCCCCATACAAAATATTAAAACAAATCGTCGCCGCTTTTGAACTCCAGACCGGGGTGATTGTCGAAGCGAACCACGCCAATGGCCGCTTTGCCTTCTACTGCTTTTTTCACCATAGCGGTTCCTTCAATGCCGAAGCCGCCGCACAATTCGATGGCGCCCACACCGCCGGCCACCAATTTTTCAGCCGCTTTAACCGCCATGGCGTAGTCTTTTACCCCCACTGCGGTCAGTTCCACCGCCGGGGTTTCCACTACGGCGTGATGTACTTCATAATTTGCTTCCGGAGCCACAAAAATAAAAGCCGCCTTTAATTTTTCCATGTTTCCCACTCCTTTTTTATTTTTGGTCTCGACCTGCTCAACTTTTCCCCAGTCCCCAATTTTCTTTTAGATCGGCGCCGGCAACTGTCATTGCATGGCTTCCAGTATCAACTGGCTGAGGTCCATGACCCTGACCGGCAGTTTGCCTTTTTGGACGGCTGTGATCAGCATCTGCTCGCATTGCTGGCAGGCTGAGACTACAATCGTTGCGCCGGTTTCCTTTATTTCTTCCGCCCGCAGCGCCGATATTTTCGTAGCCGTATCGTTGTCCACGCTCTGCAGATTGCCGCCTCCGCCGCAGCACAAAGCTGCCTCGCGGTTATGGTGCATCTCCACGAACTTGACTCCGGGAATACTGGCGATGATCTCCCGGGGAGCATTGTAAATACCGCTGTTTCTGCCTAAATCGCAAGGATCGTGATAAGTGACCACTTCCTCCAAGGGATTGAGCTCCACCTTTCCGTCTTTGATCAGCTGGGCCAGATATTCGGTGGTATGGAACACTTCCAACTCATAACCGTTCAGATATTCTTCGCTTTCGTACTTCCAGACATGGTAGCAGGAAGCGCAACTGGCGATCAGGGTGTGGATGCCCAATGCCTTGATCTTCTCAACATTGTGTTGAATAAACTGTTTCGAATCCCCCACAAAACCGGTACTGATCAGCGGGAATCCGCAGCACCATTCTTCTCCGCCCATGGTGGTAAAATCCACTTCCGCCTCCGTTAAAATCTCCGCTATGGCCAGGGGCACTTGGGCCGCCTGGGGGAAAAACGAAGACACACAGCCGACGAAATAACACACATCCGCTCCTGCTCTCGGCTCCAGGTCCTCCGGTTCATCCAGATCCTGGGCCCATTCCAGCCGGTCGTCATTGTCAAAAGTGGTAATGTTTTTATTGGTCAGCAGGTTGGCGCGAAGATCTTCATAGGCTTTAGGAGCTTTGCCCATTTCCGCAATGCGCCGGCGCATATCCAGCCATAATTGGCGGGTGTCGATGTCGGTCGAACACTGGTTGGAACAGGCGCCGCATAGCGTACATTGAGACAAACGCCGGACAAAATCGTCCGTGACCGGCGCCTGATTTTTTTTGGAAAAAACCTCCTTGGCCATGGATATTTTCCCCCGGGGCGCGGCGGATTCCCAGCCCAATACCCGGTAGACCGGGCAATCGCTGCGGCAATAACCGCACCGGGCGCAGATCAAATTTTCTTTTTCCAATGTAGTGTAGAGTTTGTCGCCGGCATGGCTCATCCGTTACCACCCCTTTCCGAAAACTTTTCTGACTCCGGCCAGCACATCCATTCCCAGCGCATAGTTGAAGGGATTGAGCATAAAAGGCGAACGATATACTTTACCGGGATTCATGATCCCCTTGCTGTCCAAAGTCTTTTTTCTGCGTCTTAACTCGCTGAGCTCCGGCGGCTTGTGAATGCGGCCCACCATAGGTGAATTCCACAAACCCACTCCGTAGGGACAGCCTCCGTAACGGCGTCCGATGTCATGGACTTTTTTCACCAGGCTGAGATTGATGATATATTTGATAGTATGCGATTCATCCGCGTAAAACGTGGTCATGACGGAAGCGTATTCCGGCGTAACCACATGGCCGTAAGAAAACAGACCGATATTGTACCCGAGAGCCATTCTCTGCACATCCGCCAGATACTCGGGCAACCCGCGAATAGGCAGCCAGACTTCCGCCCCCAGTACCGACGGGCCGCCGCGTTTAATCCGCATGGCCTTGAACTTTTCCTCCCATTCCAATTCGGCGGATTCCTGGGCCACCGGGTGAGCGATTTTTCCGGCGCCGGTAAGACTGTCGACGATTTTTTGCGCTTTCAGCAGTTCTGCCTCGGCACCTTCATAATCCACGCCTACCACGCCGCCGCTGGTCAAACCGGCCATGGTAAACCCCAGGGCATCCATGGCCCGCAGGCATTCCTGATCGGTAAAGTGTAAATTGTAGGGCATTACTTCCGCCCCGATCAGCTGGTTCATCACTTCCAGCATGGTACGGTTGTCGGATACATGCAGCAAATAATGTTGCATCGGGTTGAGTCGGCGCACTTCCAGTTCCAGTTGGGTGACGATCCCCAGGGTGCCTTCCGAAGCGGCGAACCAATCCAGCGCCGGGTTGGTCTCCAGGGTAAGCTTATGGACAGTTCCGTCGGGCAGCACCACTTCCGCCGCTTTGATCTGGGATAGAACGCTGCCATATTTCATGCTGCCGATTCCATATCCCATCATGCAGAACCAGCCGCCGATCGTAGCCACGGGAGCGCTGCTGGGGAAGGATTTCAGCGCCAGCCCCCGACGGTTAAGATATTCGTCCAATTCGCTCCAGGTGGTGCCGGTCTTTACAGTTACAGTCATGCCCGGTTCATCCAGGGCGACGACACCGCGGATCATATTGAGATCCATTAATATTCCGCCCTTGGTCGGCACGGAGTTAAAATAGACGGTAGAACCGCCGGCCCGGGGAGTAACCGGAATGTTGTCGCGGTAAGCGGCCTGCATGATCTCCGCCACTTCTTCCGTACTTTGCGGACGCACCACCATATCCGGCAGCGTGTTGAACAGAGGCTTTACCAGCAAAGCCGGGACCGGAGCCAGGTCGCGGGTATAGAAAGAGCGTTCAAACTCGGACAAGGAAGCCCGGTCGCCAAATTGTTCCGCGATTTTCTGCAGCTTTTCAGTACTCATCAGCAATTCCCCCTAACATGGGTCTATTGGGCATGTTTCGTGATTTCTTCTTTGATAAACTCCACTACTTTTTCCCCATGCATCAAATTGGCCTCGACATCGGCCATATTGGTTGGTTCCATTACGGCTATCCAGCCGGCGCCATAACAATCTGCATTTAAGGGCTGAGGAGCGGCGGCCAGATCTTTGTTGGCGTCTACCACTTTGCCGCTTACCGGTACGGCGATCTTGCCGGCCCATTTTCCCGACTGCAGCGAGGCCAGATTTTTGCCCGCTTCCAAATCTTTGCCGGTTCGCGGTACTCTGATAAAGGTGATTTCACCTGCCAGCTGCTGCATGAAGTCGGTAATACCGATCCTGATCTGCTGACCTTCGATTTTCACCCAGGCGTGGTCGGTGGTGTAATAGAGATCATCCGGCACTTCATATTTGTCCACTTTTGCCATGGTTGGTCCCTCCTAATTCAATTTTTTTCAGGTTGATTTTATCAATCGTACGGGCCGCATGGTAAGAACTGCGCACCAGCGGTCCGGCGTTAACCTCTAAAAATCCCAAATCAAAAGCAATTCTCTCCAGCAGCGCAAAAGTATCCGGATGTACGTATTCCACAATGGGATGATGGGCAGGAGAAGGGCTCAGATACTGGCCGAGAGTCAACATATCGCAGCCCACCGCTCTGAGATCTTTCATGACGGCGACGACCTCCGCCCGGGTCTCTCCCAGTCCCAGCATCAGGCCTGATTTGGACAGAATATCGTGTCCCCGTCCCTTCACGTTGCCCAGCACCTCCAGGGAACGGCTGTATACGGCCTGGGGCCGGACTTCCGGGTACAGCCGGGGTACGGTTTCCACATTGTGATTGATCACATCCGGCCCGGCTGCGGCTACTATTGCCAAAGCTTCGGCATTTCCCTTAAAATCAGGAATCAGCACTTCGATGCTAGTACCGGGATTGTCAGTGCGAATCGCTTTGATAACCGCCGCGAATTGGGCGGCCCCACCATCCTCCAGATCGTCGCGGGTCACCGAGGTTACGACTACGTGCTTCAAACCCAGCTGCCGGGTGGTCAGCGCTACTGCCTGGGGCTCGCCCGGATCAAGGGGAGCGGGGCGTCCCGGGGCCACGGCGCAGAACCGGCAATTGCGGGTACAAATGTCGCCCATGATCATAAAGGTACAGGTTTTACTGGCAAAACACTCGCCGATATTGGGGCAATCCGCTCCTTCGCATACGGTATGGAGACGGCCGGCTTCCAGCAACGTTTTCATTTTTCCCAGTGCGACTGGGTCAGGCGCTTTCAGCGTCAACCAATCCGGCCGGTTTAACATGACTGACCATCTCCTTGATTTTTTTCAAAGTGATATCCTGTAAATTTAAACTGAAAATATTTCCGAACTGTCTGCGCATTTCATCTCTGACCCGCACAATATCCACTTCGGTATGCAGCAGCTGCTGCATGGAGCATACTCCCAGTTCCGTTATTCCACAGGGAACGATATAGGAAAAATGGTTGAGATTGGGGCAAACGTTCAAGGATACTCCGTGCATGGTGACCCAGTTTTGGACGGCGATTCCTTCCGCGCCGATTTTGGCATTGCCCACCCATACTCCTGGATATTCCGGCTTTCTTCCGGCTTTGATGCCAAAGGCGTCCAAGGTACGGATCAGCACTTCCTCCATCTGCCGGGCAAACAAATGCACGTCGCTGCCGTGATCTTTCAAATCGATGATGGGGTAGCAAATCAACTGCCCCGGTCCGTGATAGGTTACGTCCCCGCCCCGGTCGCTTTCATAAACCCGAATGGCTTCCGTCTGCAGCTGCTCGTCGCCGACCAGGATATGATCGAACCCGCCCCTTCTGCCGACGGTAAAGCACTGTTCATGCTGCAGCAACAGCACCGTATCCGGGATGACGTTTTCCCGGCGGGCCAGATTCAATTGCTGCTGCAGCAGATATATCTGCCCGTATTCCGCTTTTCCCATTTCCACACAATATCCTTGACCTTGCACAATCTCATCCTCTTCTCAGATCATTGAACGAGTTTTTGAAAAACGTTTTGCCTTCCGAACGCAGCCGGCCATATAGTGTACTGTACCACTCACATTTCGGCAAATGACTGGTCTGAATTTCCATCTGCTGTGTTGTCGTCGCTCACCATAGCTACTACGGCTATGCTTCGTTCCTCCGCCTTGCCAGACTAAAAATTCATCCTGCGTCCTTTATCCAAAAGTGAATGGTACAGTACACTAGTAGACTGTTAGATCTAAAAATTTATTTTATCCGCCGAGAAAAATTTTTGCAGGGCAAGGGGTCGTCGCTTGTACTACTGGATATATTGCGATCGACGACAACGCAGCCCTGCGGAAATTTAGCCGGCGGGAATGAAAGTTTTAGGTCTAACAGAGTACTAGTCCTATTATACCGCATCATTGAAACAAACCGTGAAAAAAAGCAGCCCCAGTCTATTGGATGTGTGCAGAAGGAGCTGCTAAAGCACTTTTGTATATTGGGTTGCCATTCAAAAGAAAGTAAAAGCGGCCTGGGGCCAATGAC
>DATMYB010000335.1:0-4129 GCA_035561215.1 Syntrophomonas sp.
CCTCAATACTGTTTTATCATAAGATTAAATTTTTATACCGGGCACGTGACATAAAACCACACCGGTTAAGGATTATTTCTGGTATGCTCCTGAAAAAGTAATGGCGGCGCCAATCAACGTAATAATAATCATAGCAGCACCCACAGCCAAAAACAAAAGCGCTATACCATAGACTTGAGCAACGGGGCCTGCAATCGCCAGGCCTATAGGCATAGCCAAACTCATGAGGCTGTTCACCAGCGAAAACACCCTGCCTTGGGCCTCAGGGGGAATGTTCTGCTGCAGATACGCCATATACGGTATGTTATACAAAATCCCTGCCGCGCCCATCGCCATGCAAAGCAGTGCAAACACCCAGAAATACGAGATATCCGCAGGCAATATGCCGGACAGCAACGTTGCCGCCCCATATCCCAACAGGGCAATATGAATGGCGCGAAACTTACGTCTTATATCTCCATATGCGCTTACAATAGCGGCACAAAGCATCATGCCGCCTGCATAGGCAAACTCTATGATACTGGCGTGCCATGCCGTTGCGGAAAAGTGCTCACTGGTCATTAAGGGAAAAAGTGAAGAAAGGGGCAGCAAGCATACCATGCACAAAACCGAAGTCAAGGTTACGAACCAAAGGGTTCGATCCCGCAGCAAGACCACCGCGCCTTCTTTCATTTCTTGAAAGATATGAGGCGTCTCCCTTTTTTCCCGGTGCGGTTCCGGAATTGGAATAGCCGCCACGCATAGACAGGCAATCACCGCGCCGATCACGTCCGTCAACATAATAATGGACAACGGCAGCGCCGCGTACAACGCTGCGCCTAAAACCGGGCCCAGCATATATGCGCCGGACTGCATAAACTGGCTCCATCCGTTGGCACGCACCAGTTGCTCTCTGGGGACAAGCATGGGGATTGCCGCCTGAATAGCGGGCATATAGAACACGCTCCCCACGGCACGAACACCGATCACTACGCATGCAACCCAATATGGCGGTGTTCCGAACAAAAACAGCAACGCGAAAACTCCTGCTGCTAACGCCACAAAGAGGTCAGCGCCGATGATCACGGTCTTTCTTTTCAAGCGATCAATCCATACGCCTGCAAAAGGGCCTAAAACGAGCTGCGGTAAAAAAGCGAGAAATCCTGCGAGAGACAGCATCAAAGCTGATGAGGTTTCACTGGCAATCCACCAAATTAAGGCGAATTGTACAGCAGAACTTCCGATTAAAGATACGGTTTCTCCGGAAGCGACCACCAAAAAGTTTCGTTTCCAGAATTTTGGTTCCAATGGCTTATTATTATCTTTCTGTTCCATGATAGAAATCCTTTCTTGAGCAAGCAAAATCGTCCCATAGTTATATGGGATTACGTCCGACATTAAGCTGATATTGTGATTACCTTAAGCGAACAGATTGCATTATGCTCAGAAAGCTCCTTTTCCATCACTCACTAGTACTCTGTCAACCCTAATTCCGTATATTATTTGTCGAGGGAAATCTCTGCAGGGCCAGGGGGTCGTCAATCGCAATACTGGACGTATTGCGATTGACGACAACGTAGCCATGCAGAAATTTAATCGACAAGGAAATATGGAATTAGGGTTGACAGAGTACATATGACATTATTTAATATGCTTGTCTTTGGGCAGCCAGACCGAAAATGTCGAGCCCTCGCCAGGCTTGCTGGCGACGCTGATCCGGCCGCCTAATTTTTCCAGCAAGTGTTTGGAAATGGCCAGCCCCAGGCCGCTGCCGCCGGTTTTTCTGGAGCGGGTTTTGTCCACCCGGTAAAATCTTTCGAAAATGCGCTGCTGCTCCGGTTCGGTGATTCCGATTCCTTGATCGGTCACATCGATTTTGATCATACCGTTAGCATCTCCCCACTGTAAGACCACCGTGCCTCCTTCCGGACTGTATTTGGCGGCATTGTCCAGCAAATTGCACACCACTTGAACGATCAGATCGTCGTTGCTTTCGATAATCTGATCAGCGGCAGCGGGAACGTATTCCAGCTTCAGTGTCGGCGGCCATTGCTGCCGCATCAGATTCAGCGCCGAGCGCAGCACCGCATCGATATCCGTAGGCTGAAGTTCCACTTCGTTTTTGTCCGCTTCCAGGCGGGACAATTCCAGCAGACTGTTGATCATGGTTGTCATTCGCTGGGCTTCGTTATAAATGATGCGGCTGAATTCATTGGCCGTAGCCGGGTTGGCTCCGTTTTCATCCATCAAGGTCTCGGCAAAGCCGCTGATGGAGGCCAGCGGAGTTTTTAACTCATGGGACACATTGGCCACGAAATCCTTGCGGATCTGGTCCAGTTTTTTCAGCTCGGTGATATCGTTCAAAACCAGTAATATGCCCTGATTAGCGCCATCATTGTCGGTGATGGGAACCACGTTGGCTTCAATCGTTTTATCCCCTGCCTGGTGGTGCAGCATGATTTCCCGGGCTACCGGCTTTAATTCCGCCTGTACCCGGCTGATGGCGTCCAGCAGTTCATAATTGTCCATGGCTTCAATTTTTTTGCGTCCGGTCATATCCCCTTGAAAATGGAGCAATTTTAAAGCAGCCGGATTCGCATAGCTTATAATCCCCCGGGGATCGACCATAATGATGCCGTTGACGGTATTCTCCAGCAGCACTTGAAAACGATTTTTTATTTCATTTAATTCAACTATCCCTCGCTCAATGTTTTCCGACATATCGTTAAAGGCCTGAGCCAGATAGCCGATTTCGTCGTCGCTGCGATTGTTGATGCGGCGTTTGAGATTGCCGCCGGATATGTCGCGGGCGGCGGCGGTTATTTCATCCAGCGGCCCGGATATTTTTCGGGCCATGAACAGACTCAACAGCACCGACAAGGTAGCGGAAATCAGCAAGGCCAGCAGCATGATCATCAGAATAGTCCGGTTGATGGCCGACAGTTCTGACAACGGCATGGCCAGCCGGACCGCCCCGCTTTGCCCCTGATAGGTATAGGGCGCCGCCACATACAGCATATTTACCTGAAGAGTTTGGCTGTAACGCAGGGATACGCCTACGTTGCCATGCAGGGCTTGATAAACCTCGGGCCGGGATTTGTGAGATTCCATCAGGCTGGAATCGTAATCAGATTCCCCCAGCACCTTACCGCTTTGATCGATGATGCTGACGCGCATTTCACTGTCGCGGGCGGCGGCAGCGCATAAGCGGTTGTATTCCGCCTCCGTCTGGGGCTGTGAATATTTGATCGTATCCGCCACCAGGTAGGCTTCTCTGGTCAGACGTTGCTCCAGCCGCTCCAGATAATAGTTTTTAAAGACGGGGTAAATGATAACCCCGGCAATCAGCAGCAGGGAGAAAATCACCAACAAGTAGCTCCCCGTCAGTTTGCTGCGAAAACTTTTAAACATTCAAGTCCCCCTCAAATTTATAGCCTACGCCCCGCACGGTCTTGATATAGTCCGGGTTTTTCGGATCTTTTTCAATTTTTTCCCGCAGTTTGCTGATGTGTACGTCCAACACCCGGGTGTTGACCCCGTCGGCATAATCCCACAGCAACTGCAGCAAATAATCGCGTTTTAGCACCCGATCCCGGTTGCGCAGCAGCACTTCCAGCAATTCGTACTCCTTAAGGGTCAAATCCAGCCGTTGTCCTCGCAAAAATATTTCATACTTCTCCGGTTTGATAATGAAATCACCGATTTCCATTACACTATCTTCCGGTTGGGGCGACTTGGCCTTCCGGTTCCTCCGCAGCACCGCCTTCACTCGAGCGGTCAATTCCCGCACACTGAAGGGTTTGGTCATATAATCGTCCGCCCCCAACTCCAGTCCCAGCACCTTGTCGATCTCTTCGTCCCGGGCAGTCAGCATGATAATCGGGGTATTGTTATTGTTGCGACGCAGCTCCCGGCATATCTCCAGACCATCCCGGCCGGGCATCATCAAATCCAAAACGATCAGTTCCGGTTGCTCAGCCTGAATGATGTCCCAGGCCTGATCGCCGTCCTCGGCAGTGAGAACGGCAAATCCTTCTTTAGCAAGATTGTAGCTGATCAGCCTAACCAGCGCTTCTTCGTCGTCTACCACTAAAATTTTGCCTTCCATATTGTTGCTCCTTATCGGCTTTATACAAGCCCTTTTTATATA
>DATMYB010000336.1:0-2441 GCA_035561215.1 Syntrophomonas sp.
ACACTATTTCATTGACATTTATGCTGTAAACTATTACATTAAAGCTGAACAGTCGTTCAGCTTTTGTCATTGACTTTTCTCCTCGTTTTAAAGCTCAAGCGAGTTTTTGTTCCAGGAGAAATGGGGATCAAGAATCTGAGAGGAGGGATGCCTTTTATAGGTTCTGACGCCTGAGTGTTTATCAACCAATGAAAGTTACTGATTAACCGAGAAATGTCCATATCATCCTGTGTAACTTAGAGGAATCGTTATTTATAACAAGGAGGCGATTTTTATGGCGATTAGAACAAAAGAAGAATATATTAAGTCACTACTTCCCTACAATAAAAAAGTGTTTACCAATGGGGAGCGGGTCACTGATCCGCTTGATCACCCGGTAACCCGTTCAGTAGTAGAGGCTACCGCCAAGATGTTTGATATGGCCAATGATCCCGAGTTCAAAGATATTATGATTGCCTATTCTCCCTATATAAACGATAACGTAAACCGCAATGTTCAAATCAGCCGCTCCCGGGAAGACCTGGAACTCCGTTATAAGATGGCTAGATTGACCAGCCAATACCTGGGAACATGTAATTATCGCTGCGTCGGACAAGATACAACTACCGCCATGGCCAGTGTAACCTGGGAAATGGACCGGGATTTGGGTACTGATTACAATAAACGTTTGACCAAATTCATAGAGAAAATGCAACGTGAGGATCTGGCCTGCTCCGGAGCTGTAACCGATCCCAAAGGCGACCGGGGATTGTCTGTAGCAAAGAGCGCCCCCGAAGACTACCTGCGCGTAGTCGAGAAGAAAAGTGATGGAATTATAGTCAGAGGCGCCAAGGTACACCAGAGCGGAGCCATCGCCGCCAATTGCACCATGGTAATACCCAATCAAACCCTGCAAAGCAAAGATGAAGCTGATATTGCCCTGTCCTTTGTTTTTTCCGGGGATACCGAAGGCATCACCTATATAACCCAATATACTCCTTTCTCAGCGGAAAGAATGGAAGTCAAAGACGACGTTTATAAACTGGGTAATCCTCTGTATGGCCAGAGGGAAACCTGTATGATTATATTCGATGATGTTTTTATTCCCTGGGAAGACGTATTTATGTGCGGTGAATGGGAATATGCCGGGAAAGCAGTGGAGAGATTCGGCAAAACCCACCGGATGAATTGCGGCGGCGCCTGTAAAGTAGGTTATCAGGACATAATCATCGGGGCTACTATGCTGCTGTCCGAATATTTGGGCGTCAATAACAAGAATCATGTTAAGGATAAATTTATCGATATGGTTGCCATGCAGCAGACTTCCTGGTGCTGCGCCATTGCCGCCGCCGCCTACGGTTTTGAAGAACCGGTAGGATCGGGGATCTGGATGCCTGATGACATGTTCGGCAATGTCGCCAAATACAATACCGCTCATAATTTCTGGCAGACCATGAAATTGGCCGGCGATATAGCCGGTGGCCTGGCGGTTACCATGCCTTCGGAGAAAGAGTTCGACAATCCTGAAACCGCCGAATATGTAAGAAAGTATATGAGAGCCCATGATTCCGCTGAAAAGCGGATGCGCATGACCAAGGTTCTGCAAAACTGGACTGCCGGACTGCATGGTGTTGGCACCTGGCAAGGAGCCGGATCTATAGAAGCGCAAAGACTCATGATCAGAAGGCTGATGGATTCTGATGAATACAAGAGATTGGCCAAAATCACAGCCGGGATAACAGATTGAAGCCTGTACCGCCATTAGGCAGGAATTCACTATTTAATGGTTAGATAGGCCCAGGTATTTTGCGCCCGGATTTTCAATGCAGGGCGAGGTTATTATTTATAAGGAAGCATTGTTACTGTAAAATAACTAAAAGGGTGATGTGATACACTTTTATCGCACCACCCTATTTTATTTTTAACAACAAGCTCATCTTTATAGCCTGAGAACACCCGCAGATTTATACTCATACAACGACCGCCGAAAGATAAAGCAGTATATCAAAAAAATAGCCCGGGAATAACTCACCCGGGTAAATAAAGAGGGGTTAGGCCAACCTATTGCAAAGGAAGAGAAGTCTCACATATAAACCTTTCGTTGGAGAGCTAATTCCGGTTTTTTACCAGGTAGTTTATGCATCCCTTAAAGCCTCTCCAATCTATAATCAGATGCACTACGGTTACACCTATAGCCAAAATACTAAACCAAAAATGCCAGTCTCCCCATTGCTGTTTGGTCATTCCCAGTAAAAGAAGCGTTCTCCCCGATCTGGGACCGCTCGGAGCCAGCCACAGTATTAAGCCGCTTATGGCTGAAAGCCCCCACATTATCAGCATGGAAACTGCTGTCACTGAACGCGTATAGGCTTTAGAAATCCTGGAGGAGTTTCCCATATGCTCTCTACCCTCTATCGCCATGATGTCTAATTTTTATCGTTATACATAAATTTTTTAAACAC
>DATMYB010000337.1:0-3302 GCA_035561215.1 Syntrophomonas sp.
TTCCCATTCTTTTCATGCCAATATTTGTTTATTCTCCACCATTTGTTTTTGTTGGGGTGTCGGTGTTTCGCCCATTGCTGCAATAAGAGATACAATGTGTTGTTAACGTGTGAAAATGCTCTATTTGCCACAACATGTCTGTGGTAGTTTGTCCACCCTCTGATCACTTGATTTAACCTTCGGATTATTTCGGATTGGCTATCTGCCTTTCCTTGTTTCAGAATAATGGTGGCGCATTTCCCTATCAGCGTTTTTACTGAATTTTTTGATGGTTTGACAATTAGTTTCCCTTTGAATTTTCGTGTTTTAGCTAGGCAAAAAGGTCCAAAAGCTGACGTAATTGCCTGACCATAAATTGCTGGATATAATGTCCATATCTTGAGGAAAGGAAAGACGCCTCTGTTAAATGTGCTCTTGAGGCAACAAAAGCACCAGAAGCGTCAACCTGAAAAAGATATGGTAATTGTAACAGACTACAAGCTGGTTTTGAACTCAGAAAAAGGTGTTTTTCGTTAAGAGTTTGGAGCAAAATTCCTGCCCATGCTGTGGTGGTCGATTAAAGGTGAGCGGCAGTCGAAGACGAGGTTGCATTAACGGGCTGGGAGAAAAGATGCTTTTAATCATCCGAAGACTGGGCTGCGTAGAATGCAACCGGGTGCACCACGAACTGCCAGACCTGCTGGTGCCCTACAAACGGCATGTTCGAGAAAGTATTGAAGCAGTCATAAGTGGTGATCCCGCTCTAAGCGTAACCGCTGATGAGTCAACCCTAAAGGGATGGCGGACCTGGTTTAATGAAATGGCTGATTACTTTCAAGGATGTCTTGAATCAATCAGTATTAGATATGGCGGGGAGTATGTAAAAGATAAATCCGGTCTTTTTAAATCCAAGCTCCAAAGGATCTGGCAGTATGTGGGGGATGCCCCCGGCTGGCTGGCAAGAGTTGTCCGACCAATAGCAAACTTAAATTTATGGGTACATACCCGTTCGGCATTTTGTCCATAAGGACATAGCGGTAGACTCATGCTGAAACCTGAAAAAGGAGGAATCGGCATGAGAGATCAAAGAAAAGCGGAAGAGATGGCAGTACAGCGAATGCAACTGCTGTCACCTCTCCTGGCCGAAGGCTTAGATGCAGCCCAGGCCAGGCAAATCAAAAACAGGATATGTGAACAGTCCGGTATATCCGAGCGCACCCTGCGCAGATATTTACACCAGTACAGGAATGACGGATTTAGTGGGCTCAAACCCAAAGGCAAAGGGAGAAATCAAAGCGGGGCTATTCCTTCTAAGATCCTAGAACAAGCTATCCTTTTGCGCCGTGAAGTTCCTGGGAGGAGCATCGCGGGGATTATTCAGATCCTGGAGTGGGAAGGGTTGGCGCTACCGGGAGAAATTAAGCGCAGCACCCTGCAGGAGAAACTGTCAGAGCGAGGTTTCAGCAGCCGGCTAATGCGCCTCTATGCGGATAAAGGGGTGGCCGCACGGCGCTATCAGAAGAAATATCGGAATCAACTATGGCATTCCGATCTCAAATATGGGCCCTACCTGCCCATAGGTTCGAATGGGGCAAAGAAGCAGGTTTACCTGGCCATATTTGTGGATGATGCCACCCGGTTCATTTTGCATGGGGAATTCTATCCCGTACTGGATCAAATCATTGTTGAAGACAGTTTCCGCAAGGCGATTTTAAAATACGGGGTTCCAGATAGAGTATATTTCGATAATGGCAAGCAGTACCGGAATAAATGGATGAGCAGGGCCTGTGCTCAAATGGGGATTCGATTACTCTACGCGAAGCCCTACTCTCCCGAAGCCACCGGCAAGGTGGAGAGATTCAACCGGGTGGTGGATTCATTTCTTTCCGAGGCTGCTTTGGAAAAACCCCAATCACTTGATAAGTTAAATCAGCTGTTCTGGGTATGGTTGGAGGAATGCTACCAGAAGAAGCCCCATTCGGGTTTGCAGGATAACATGAGTCCCGAAACCGCTTATCGCAGTGACCGGAAAGCCTTAAAGTTTCTTGATCCTGAAACCATGGCAAAAGCCTTCTTGCATTGTGAAGAACGAAAAGTAGATAAGGCCGGCTGTATCAGCTTCGGGGGAAAGAAATACGAAGTAGGGCTGAACTTCATAGGGAGTAAAGTAGAGGTCATTTACGATCCTGCTGATACCAGCATACTTACCATCGAATATGAGGGCCATGAAATTGCAAAGGCAAAGCCCCTGGTAATCGGGGAATCAAGCGGACAACGACCCAAACTCCCAGAACACTTGCTGCCGACCCCGGCCGAATCATCAAGACTATTGCAGGCAGCAACGAAAAAGAACCAGGAAAGAAAAGAAGTCCAAACCACAGCCGTTTCCTACCGAAAAGTACGGAAGGAGGGCGGCGATAATGTTTGAGGAATTCTACGGACTAACCAAGACCCCGTTTTCAAGGGATATTCCAACTGAACACTTGTATCAGTCGCACCTATTGGAAGAAATCCTGGGAAGGCTTGAATACGCCGCCAAGCGCCAACTGTTTGCTGTAGTAACCGGTGACTGTGGGACCGGAAAAACCACCACCATACGATTGTTTAAAGATACCCTTGACTCGTCAAGATTCATGGTGATGTACCTGGCAGACTCCAAATTGACCCCCAGGCATTTTTACAAGGGCCTTTTAGAGCAACTGGGATGTGAAGCAAAATTCTATCGTGGTGACGCAAAGCGCCAATTGCACCGGGAGATTGAGTTATTACAAGGAATCCATCACTTGCAGCCGGTAGTAATTGTGGATGAAGCCCATCTTCTGGAAAAGGAGATGCTTGAAGAAGTTCGCTTTCTTCTGAATTTTAAAATGGACGCCCAGAGCCCCATGACCCTGATTTTGGTGGGACAAAGCGAACTCTGGGACAGGTTTAAGCTTCAATCGTACGCTGCTATCAGGCAGCGAATTGATCTGCAGTGCAAATTACCGCACCTGGACCGTGCCCAGGTTGGCGAATATGTGAAGAGCCATCTTATTTATGCGGGGACTGATCACGAAATATTTTCCGATAAGGCGGTTGACGAAATCTTCAAGTTCTCCAGCGGGGCGGCCAGAATAGTGAACAAGCTTTGCACCCATTGTCTGCTTTATGGGGCTCAGAACAATCGCAGAATCATCGATGATAGTATGGTGAAGTTCGTAATCGAGGGAGAGTTGAATTAATTCTCCCTTCCCCAAAACGGGGAAAGCTTTTGGCCAGCATATCCGTCAATTTCCGGACAACATACACCGTCTATCGCTGGACATTATGCGGCGGCTGTAACA
>DATMYB010000338.1:0-5701 GCA_035561215.1 Syntrophomonas sp.
CTAGTAGTCTGTGTCGCCTAAAAGTTTAGGTTATCCGCCGAGGAAAATTTTTGCAGGACAAGGCGGAGGATTGAGCAATACTGGACGTATTGCGATTGACGACAACGAAGTCCTACGAAAATTTGGCCGGCGGGAAGCAAAGTTTTAGGTGACACCGACTACTAGGCTTTCATCCGACCCGGAAGAAAGCGAGGGTCGCCAGCAACAGCAAACTGTAACTGAACAGGGTTAGCGCGCTCATTCGTTCCATACGCCAGTTGAACAGCTGCGATACTGGAATCCGGCCGGCAAAAAACCGCCTGAAGTTAAGTCCCAGCCACGTCAAATGATACGCCTCCAACGCTATGATCGCCAATGTAAAATAGTGCATGAAAGGATTGGTAACGGTAAGATAGGCCATGCCCAAATAAGCTGCCTCAATCAGAAAAGAGGACCAATACATGAGCCACATCCCGCTTTTGGCGGCAGGGCCTTTGCTTACCATCCAACGGGCCAGGGATTTCAGCAGCTCCAATTCAAATGCCTGGGGACGGCCTTTAATAATACGTATAAAATACCAGAAATAAAGCAAAAAAAGCACAGCGGCAGTGAAACCCAGTACCGAAGTCATACCGTTCTAACCTTACGGCGCTTTTAGAGAATAAGCTCCGTCCTTTCCAGACTCTGTAAAGATTTCTTGATCTCACCCATGACGAATTCACGATCCTCGGGACGATGAACATAATCCAGCTTGTCTACCTTAATGGTCAGCAACCGGGCAATATTAAAATTCTTGTAGTTCTCTTCGTAGAATTGATTCAGCAAATTCCAGTACTCGCGCTCCACCTCGATTTCATCAGGCCTGCCCCGCTTATGGATACGGCGGATAGCTTCGTCGGTGTCCACTTTTAAATAAACCAGCAGACGCGGCGGGTCCACATGTTCCAGCAGGGTGTGCAAAAGATTGTTGTAAACCGCATATTCTTCAGGAATCAGATAACCCTGCTGCAAATACATGCGGGCAAAAATCCGGTCCGAATAAATAGAGCGGTCCATCACCGCATGTCCGATTTTCATCGCCTGCTGGTATTGTTTAAAGCGATTGGTCAGGAAATTGGTCTGCATAGGGAAAGCCCATTTTTCACGGTCATAAAAAAACTTATTCAGCAATCGGTTCTCATCCTCGAACATTTCACTGAAAGGCTTCAGGTTCAGTTCCTCACAGATAATTTTAACCAAACTGGACTTTCCTACTCCGGTCACTCCGTCAACGACGATCTCTACCTTGTTTCCGCTAGGCAAATTTATTCCCCTTTTCCCTCTCTATTAATACATAGCGCTTCGATTTCAAAGATTATTATACTACTAACGCCAGCCTATTTAAAACCCCGGGAGAGGGAGGGATCACTATCAAGCCTCGCTCTCCAGAATCTGACCGGTATTGCGCACCTTGGTGCGCAGCCGTACTTTGCCGCCCCACAATCTGGCAATATATTGCAGCGTTTCGTGGGCATATTTGATCTGCAGTTCCTTGCCTTCCCATTCGTGCTCCAAGCACAAAATCCGATCCGCTTTCTGCATCTCGATTACTTTGACATTAGGAATCATGCCCATACCCACCTGCCCCGCCAGGGTGTCCCGGATCTGTTTCCACCCTTCCTCATCAGCGATTTCAGTAATAACGTAGTCTCGAGGGGCTTTTTTATTGAATTCAAACAGGTTCAATTCCATGCATAGTTCCTCGGTCAGATAACGACGGATGAAAGAAGCGTCCCGTTCCTGCTCCCGTACTTTGAAAATCATATCCTTATCTTCGGGATAGCGCTTTTCCAGGTCGGTAAAAATGACAAAACCGAGATGGTAAGGATTCAGCCCGCCTTCATGGGGACGCAGCACCTGATTATGCCGGATTACGAATTCCATATAAAGCTGCTGGGGCAGCTCCAACTGGTTCAGAATACGATAGTGCCAGAAGCTGGCCCAGCCTTCATTCATGATCTTGGTTTCCATCTGGGGCAGAAAATAAGCGTTCTCTTCCCGGACCATCTGCAGTATGTCCTTCTCCCACTCGCTTAAAGGGGCATAGCGGATCAAAAAATAGATAATATCCTCCTCCGGTTCCAAAGGTATGCGGCTCAAATCGAGGGGCGCCGCCGGCGCGCTTTTCTCCAGCAGAGGATGCTCCGTGGCAGCGGGCATGGCCTGACGCTGCAGCCGCTCCCGCTGGCTGGCTTCGTCTTCATCCGTCTGTCCCACCTGACGATAACACTGCAGGCGCAAAGCATGGGCGGCGTCCAGCACTCTTTCCACCTTGGCGTAGCCGATGCTGGGATCGCTGATATAGGACCGGATCCGGCGGGCATGGGATTTAAACATCTCCAGCACCAGCTCCGCCCGGGTCCCGTCCCTAAACAGCCGGTTATTGCGGAAGAAATCATTATGACCGTATACGTGAGCCATGGTCAAAATTTGCAGCAGCAGGGTATTGTCTTTCATTAAATAAGCCAGGCAGGGATTGGAATTGATCACCATCTCATAGGGCAGTCCGGTCAAATTATAACGGTAAAAGCTTTTTTTCCGCTCATAGGCCTTGCCGAAACTCCAATGGGGGTAGCGGGCGGGCATGCCCAGGTAAGCTTCGTAGTTCAGCATCTCTTCATAATCACAGATCTCAAATTCCTGGGGATAAGGTTGGAGTCCGCTGGCCTCCACCAGGGCTTCGATTTTTTCATTCCACTCCCGCAGTTCCCGTATGCTGAAATCGCTGCTCAATTTCTCACCCTCCCTCGGCTATGTTCATAAAGCGTTTGAACGCCGGCCAGATATGGTCTTTGCCGGACATTTTGACCGCCATAAAGTTGTCTGCTTTGATCTCCCGGGACAGCAAATCCGACATGCTTTCGCTGCTGTCCCAACTGGAAACGATCTCCCCGTAACCGAACAGATTGCAGAGAGTGCATAATTCACGGGCTCTGGCCACCGCTTTGTCGTTGTCTTCCGGCCAGTTGTCACCGTCGCTGCAATGAAACGCATAAATATTCCATACCTCCGGACTGTAGCGCTGGTAAATAATCTCAATGGCTTTTTCATACCCGCTGCTGATCATGGTACCGCCGGATTCGGTGCGGTGAAAGAATTCGTCTTCGTTCACTTCCAGGGCCGTGGTGGTGTGGTTGATGAACACCAGCTCCACATTCACATAACGGTAGCGGACAAATTGATATAGTAAAAAGAAGAAGCTGCGGGCCAAAAATTTTTTGTTCATGTACATGGAGCCGGAGTTATCCATAATGCAAATTACCACTGCGTTGGATTCCGGCCTCTTCTGTTCTTTCAGGCGCTGATAGCGCAGATCGTACTCACTGAAGGGAAAGCGCTCGCCGGCGCCGTTATTTTCCTCCTCGCCTTCGTCCTGGCGTTGGGATGACTTCATCCTTTTTATGCGTTCCATCATGGAACGCTTTTTAGACAGCCGCGGAGGTATACCTTTGCGCTGGATGCCCCAACGTTTGCTGGCAGTTTCCGTTTCCAGCAACGATAGTTTTTTCTTTTCCATAAAAGGCAGGTGCAGATCCTCGAACAGATAATCCGCCAGTTCTTCCAGCGTTATTTCCGTTTCATAGATTTCCTCGCCCTCAGTGTTGCCGGCACCGTCGCCGCTGCCGGGCAGCGACCGCTGGGCCTCGCTGATCCGCTGTCCGCGTTTTTCGTCTCCTTTGCCGCCGGCTACCCCGGGATGGTTGTCGCCGTATACGAACTGATATTCTTTCAAGCCCCGGATGGGGATCTTAAAGGTCTTGCCTTTGCTCTGACCGATGATGCTCTCCTCGGCAATGATATTGCCCAGATTGCGTTTGATATGCTCCTCCACCAACTGCCGATGGCGACGCCGGTCTTCGGCGCTGCGATCCCGTCCTCCCCGATCCTGCTCGCGAAATATGGCCATAATCCCACCTTAATCCTTCCACAGATTATTGGCGGCGTATTTCAGGATCACGTTGCAGCAGTGCTCGCAGTAACCATTGTTTCTCATAGCCTCCACCATGGCGTCGTACTTCTGCTTCTGTTCCTGGTCCCGCACCCGGGCCTGGGTAACCACCCGCGACAACTCCCGCACCGAACTGATCAGTTTCTTCTCAATAGCTTCCTTTAAGGGCTCGTAACTGCCATACTCGATTTTCACCTGGCTGCGCAGCAGCGAGAACATATAGGCGGTGACGTCGCTGCGAAAACCTTTGGCTGCGGTGCCGCTGATGCCCAACTGACTTTCGATGGATTCCAAAAACTTTTCGTCCACCTCCAGCTCTTCGCCGGTGTTTTTATCCTTGATCCGGGTCTTGTTCACATATGCTTCGGCGTGGTCGAGATAGTTGTTGAACAGGGTTTCGGCCTGCTCCTGGTAGCCGTGGATAAACGCCCGGGTCACTTCTTTTTCCAGCAGGCGGTGGTACTCCTGCTTCAGGTTATCCTGCAGCAGGGTCAGCAGGTGCTTTTTATCCTCTTCACTGATATCGGCAGCCCGTACCGCCTTAACCAGCGATTCCATTACCAGAATCGGATTAATGCAGTTGTGATCGGATTCGGACAGGGCATTGTCGATGGCTTTCATAATAAACCGGGTCGAGATCCCGGTTAACCCTTCCTTGCCTGCCTCGTCCCGCAGTTCCTGAATGTCCACCCGCTGGCTGGAATCTTTGACCACGATCTCCTCGCCGTTATAAATGCGCATCTTGGTGATGTTGTCGACTTTGTTGGAAGGGGCCAGCCGGCTCATAACGGCGAACATGGAGGCTATCTCCAGCGTGTGGGGAGCGATATGGGCCTTGAATTTGCTCATCTTCAATATTTTCCGGTATATCTTTACTTCCTGATCCAGTTCCAGGCAATAGGGAACTTCGATCTTGACGATGCGGTCCAGAATCGCCTCGTTGGTATGGTCGGATTTGAATTTGTTCCACTCCGCCTCGTTGGAATGAGCCAGTATGATCCCGTCGAAGTAAATCATAGGGCCTTTGCCGGGAGAGGGAATCGATTTCTCCTGGGTGGCGGTAATGATGGTGTGCAGGTATTCCACATCGTTTTTAAAAATCTCGATAAATTCCACCAGGCCTCGGTTACCGGCGTCGAAGGCGCCGTTCAGCGACAGGACCCGCGGATCGTCCTCCGGATACAAATCCATTTTGGATATGTCCACCGATCCTACCAACACCGAAGCATCCTGATTGTTGGGATCTACCGGCGGCACCACGGCAATGCCGCGGCGGCCGCGAATCGAAAAATCCGTCGTGCGCACCGTGAAACGCTCATACTCGCCTTGATATTCGTTGAGCAAACGGTAGCGGCAAACGGGGCATAAATCGCCTTCGATCCTGGTTCCCAGCAGTTTCTCGAACGCCGGGCGCAAATGCTTCGGAATCAGATGCAGGGGTTCCTCCTGCATAGGGCAGCCCTTCAAGGCATAAATCGGGGGGCTGTTCTCCAGGGCCCGCTTCAGCGCTTCCATAATCGATGATTTACCCGATCCCACCGGCCCCACCAAGTACAGCACCTGTCGGGATTCCTCCCCTCTCATGGTGGCGGAATGGAAGTAACGTATGATTTCCATGATTACCTTGTCGATACCAAAAAAATCCTGGTCAAAAAATTTATAGCGCTTGAGTATATCGTTGCCGTAAATACGGCGCAGACGAGGGTGATCTTCGGTTTTTATCGTATCCACACC
>DATMYB010000339.1:0-6722 GCA_035561215.1 Syntrophomonas sp.
TGCAAGCACAGCCGGTCGAAAAAGCGCTTCCCGCACGCTTCGTAACATATGTAAATCCAAATAACTGGCGGCCCATACTGCCAGCAAATGTTGGCACATAAATTGCAATTATATTGCATTTGGCTAGGCCTGATTGGTAAACAATGCGCATGAAACTCTTTTGTATTTGACCCGGCGCCAAACATTTCCCCATTATATAAAGCCGCAATCAGATAAATAACTTTCGATCTGACTGTACCCGTTAAGTCCGGCTTACTGCCTGACTTAGCAGACATGGCCTTGTACATTGTTATGCCTATTTTTGACCGAACAAATGAATAACATGTAGGATGTGATTAAGCAATGAATTATGCGGAGGAATATCACAGTAAACTTATTACCGCTGAACAAGCAGCAAATTTAGTAAAATCAGGGGACTGGATCCAATATGGGGAATTCGTAAACCAACCCCAGGCCTGCGATGCGGCCCTGGCCAAACGTAAAGATCAGCTTTACGACGTCAACATCACCACCACCACTATGATGATGATTCCGGAGGTGGTCAAAACCGACCCGAATCAAAGGCATTTTGTCTTGCACGATTGGCATCTTTCCAGTATTACACGCAAGCTGACCGAGCAGAATCTATGTTATTATATCCCTTTTAATTATGGAGAAGCGGAACGCCTGGTGGCCATGCGCAATATCGACGTGGCCTTCCAGCCGGTTGCATCAATGGACAGCCACGGTTTTTTTAATTTCAGCACCTCCAATTCAACCGCGCCGTACACTACCAAGAAAGCCAAAATAGTAGTCGTTGAAGTCAACCGTTCCAGGCCGATCTGCTTGGGAGGCAACAATGAGGGCATACATATTTCCGATGTGGATTATATCGTAGAAAACGCTGCCAATCCTCCTTTGGATACACTGCCGGCGCTGCCCGCAACCGAGGTTGACATGCAAATAGCCAGCCTGGTAATGGAAGAAATGTCAGACGGGGCCTGCATCCAGCTTGGAATCGGAGCCATGCCCAATACCGTAGGGGCTTTAATTGCTCAGTCCGACTTAAAAGATTTAGGAGTCCATACGGAAATGCTGGTCGATTCTTTTGTGGATATGTATGCGGCAGGAAAAATCACCGGCAAGAAAAAACAGTTGGACGTAGGAAAAATTGTATACGCATTTGCCATGGGGACTGAAAAATTATATAATTTCTTGGATCGCAATCCGGTTTGCGCCAGCTATCCGGTGAGTTATTGCAACAATCCCTTTATAATCTCACAACAGAACAATTTTGTAGCCATTAACAACTGCCTTGAAGTGGACCTTTATGGACAGGTGGCTTCTGAAGCCTCAGCCGGGCGGCAGATATCCGGTACCGGCGGACAGCTGGACTACATTTACGGAGCTTTCAGATCCAAGAACGGAAAACCTATTATTGCCCTTAGCTCCACGATAAAAAATGCCGACGGAACCCTTTCATCCAGGATCAGTCCCGGTTTAAGTCCTGGCACCATAGTGAGTGTTCCCCGCTCGGTCACTTCCTACGTTATTACCGAATACGGGAAAATAAATTTGAAAGCCAAGCCCACATGGGAGCGAGCCGAGGGTTTAATTAATATTGCCCATCCTGATTTTAGGGATCAATTGATTAAAGAAGCGGAAATTTTGAAAATCTGGCGCAGAACCAACCGGATTTAAGGACATCATAGCATATTTATCAGCACCGTAAATACATCCACGGCGTGAAAGCGGCAAATCTTTCCTTGCCAACCTCTATGGAAAAACCTCCCCTTGATTTTTAGCTTGGCTGATAAAACCAAGTCTATTGGATCAAGGGGAGGTTTTTCTACGGATCAAAAGCGAATCTTAAAAAAGGGTTACAGATAAGGGCTGTAGCCATTCTGGCTGAGATATTTGCCGATAACCATTCGCTGCACCTGTACGGTACCTTCGAATATCTGCATGATCTTTGCGTCACGCATATACTTTTCCACCGGATATTCTTTCGTGTATCCATAGCCGCCGAATACTTGAACCGCGTCGACGGTCACTTTCATGGCAGAATCAGCAGCGTACATTTTGGCCATATTGGATACCATTTTAAAGGGTAACTCGTTGTCTTGCAGCCACGCCGCTTTCTGATAAAGCAAACGCGAAGTCTCGACCGATACAGCCATATCGGACAGCATAAATGAAATAGCCTGGAAAGCGGAAATCGGTTTTCCAAATTGCTGTCGCTCATTTGCATAAGACACCGCTGCCTTTAACGCAGCGGTGGAAATCCCTGTGGACAAAGCGGCGATAGCGGTACGGGAAAGATCTAAAGTTTCCATCAGAATGGGCGTGGCTTGCCCTTCGCCCCCCAGCATCATCCAACCGGGCACCCTCACATCTTCCAATATAACCTGCGTGGTACTGGTGCTTCTGATACCTAGTTTATCTTCTTTAGGCCCGATGGATACACCGGGGAAATCCCGATCCACCATAAACGCGCATAGCCCCTTATTGCCCATTTTTTTGTCCAGAGTGGCAAATACCGAAAAGTTTTTGGCAAAACCTCCGTTGGTAATGAATTGCTTGGTCCCGTTTAATATGTAATCGCTGCCGTCTTTGACGCATTTGCAGGACATGCCCAACGCATCGGAACCCGCCCCGGGTTCAGTCAGACAGAATCCGCACACGGCTCCTTCCAGCATACGGCCGTACCACCATTTTTTTTGCTCGTCGTTGGCACCTACCCAGATGGGATCCGATGCCAGCAGCGACGAGGCCACGATCATGGTGCCCAAACCGGCGTCGCCCTGGCCGATTTCATCAACCACCAAATATTTTGACAGCCAATCCAAACCGTCTCCGCCATATTCCGCCGGTATACCGATAGTCATAAGTCCCAGATCCTGCATTTTGGCTACGGTAGCAAAGGGTACCTCGTCCGCCTTGTCCCATTCGATGGCATAGGGCGCAATTTCATTGGCGGAAAAATCCGCTGCCATCTGTCTGATCATTTCCTGTTCTTCGCTTAAACGAAAATCCATTATGAAACCTCCTGTAGTTATTTTTCAATAAAAATGCTGCGTCTCGGACAACTGTCCGGATCACATGTCATCCATCGGTTTGAAGATGGTTTATTCACATAAACCGGATACAAAAAGTTTTCAATACCCGGTGTGCAGTCCATTCTCACAGGAACCTAAGCGCCTTTTTAGCTGAAACGCCAGCCGCACCTGCCTCTCCACCGCCAATACGGGTTCGGATTGGATTTGCCTGTCAATCGGTTATTGACCTAGTAGTCTGTGTCACCTAAAACTTTGCTTCCCGCCGGCCAAATTTTCACAGGACTTCGTTGTCGTCAATCGCAATACGTCCAGTATTGCTCAATCCTCCGCCTTGCCCTGCAAAAATTTATCTCGGCGGATAAAATAAACTTTTAGGCGACACAGACTACTAGAATTTCAGTCATATCTGGTCCGGCAAACATTCTTGAAGGGGCCCCAGTATTAAGCCTGGAACCCCTTCTCTCCCGAGCATTACATGGTTTAAACAGAATATAAATTTATTACGTATTCCTTTCCTATTTCAATGGTCATGCGTAAACAAGACCATCCGAACGCTGGCATAAGTCATATGCCGTCAATTACGCCGTAACGTTTAATGATAAAATTACATCAATCCCAGCGCCTTCCACATGGGGACACTTGCCCACCATCCCAGCAAATTGATAAGCAGCCAGGCCGACGCGTACGGGATCGCCATTTTTTGATTAATCATATTCTTGGAAGAGGTCCGCGCGGTAACGTAAACAATGTTCTGGAAATCCAGCATAAATATATTACCGGAGATATACGTTATCAGCACAATCAGCAAGCCGTTCATCCCTGCCGCCTGCGCCAGTCCGCCCAAAATAGCGTAAATAACAATGGCAATAGTAAATTGCGACAGAATAAAGAACCGTAAAATATAAGTTACGACTACAATCGCTAAAATAAGCAAATAGGTATTGTCAAACAAAGGCCTGAGAATAGGATCAAGAATTCCCTGCAGCCAAACATTGACTTTCAGTGTTCCAATCAAGGCGGCGACGGAGAAAATCAAGAGCATATAGACCAACTCCGCCCAGGGAATGGCAGAAGAAAACTCTTCCTTTTTAAACAGTCCCGCGATAGCATAAGCACACAAACCGGCAATGGCTATAGGAGCGGCGTCAATTCCGTGCCATTGCTGGGTCATCCAACCTAATAAAACCAATGCCAGAATTCCTCCGGCCAGTTTTTCATTGGCACTCATCGGCCCCATTTCTTTCAGAATTTTTTTGGTATAGCCGGCCGGCAAATTCAACTCTTCTTTGGGTTTATACCATAACATAATAAAAATATAGGAAAGTACGGTCATTACAATTAACCATGGAGCGCAGGTTTTCAGCCAGGAAACCCAATGGAAAAAGGCCTGGTCTTGTTCAGGAAGGAGGCCCAACAGCATAAAGACTGCAAATGAACCGCTGAAAAATCCGTAACCCAACAAACCTGCTGAACACCACTGCGCCATGAATAATCCGGCCGATCCTTTACTTCCCTTCTCATACCCCATTTGATCCGATACGGAAGCGGTAAAAGGGGCAAAGATAGACATTTTCGCCAAGGTCGAAGGGATAAGCGGACTGATAACTATACCGGATACGAATAATGCAGTGATCTGTCCCCGAAAAGATTCTGGGAATAGACTCAATATTGACAAAGCTATTCTTTTCAAAAGTCCCGTTTTCGCCATTACCGCAGCAATGCCAAAAGCAGGTATAATCAACCAGATTGACGTTCCCGCAAACGGTGAAAAAACGGTGGTGAAAGGACCCACCTTACAAAATACCAGTAAAAACAGGGCCGTAAGCGATATGATCCAATCAGGCAGCGCCCGCAGGACCATGGCGAGCATAGCGCCTATAAAAATTCCGATAAAGCGTATGGCTTCCGCGCTCAAGTCAGGCTGGGCAGGCAACAGACATATGTATAATCCGACTGCAATGCTGACCGCAAGCTTGATAATTGTTGTTTTTGTAAGAAGTTTTTCCCTTTGCTCCATAAAATTCGCCTCTTCCATAATTTTTTAAATCGCAGTTCGGATGTCTTAACGCCCGGTGAAATCAATTACAGGTTTGATTCCCTTGCCTGATCTCATATACTCCAGCGCTTCATTCGTTTCTTCCAATGTAAATTTAGCCGTGATCATATCAGCGAACGGGTATTTATGCCGATTGTTTTTAACAAACTGCAGACCTCTGTACCAATGAGAAACGTTAGCCGACATGGTTGCGTAAATACGCATCTGTTTCTGCAGGAGAACCGAGGGGGTAAAAGTAACCTGATCTTTACCCGTCATTCCCAGCAGCAGGTATCTGCCGCCTTTTTGAACGATATCCAGACCTTCGTTAAAGGCTTTGGCAACTCCGGCGCATTCAATTACAACTTCAGGTCCTCTTCCATTGGTAAGTTCAAGTATTTTGGCCTTACGCGCCGCAGGGTCCGGATATTCGTTCATATCGATACAATAATCGGCGCCCCACTTCTTAGCCAATTCCAATCTTTGCTTAACGGAATCAATCACAATTATTTTTGCCGCGTCGCCTTCCCGGCAAAATACTGTAGCAAAAAGGCCTACCGGGCCGGCTCCCTGGATCACAACGTTTTCCTGAAATTTGATCCCTCCCATTTTGGTATACCCGGCCAGGGCGCTTCTGCCGGCACAAGCGATTCCGATTGCCTCGTCGTTGGTTAATTCCTCCGGGACCTTTACAACCTTGGTAACCGGACGAAGATACTGATACTCTGCAAACCCGCCTGCCAGCTCATCCGGATGACGGAAACCATAGCTCGTTTTGTGGTTGCAGCGTACAGGATCACTTTCAATCACGCAAAAATAGCAATCATAGCAGCTGATTTGCGCCCACATAATCCGGTCGCCTACCTTAAGGGGTTCGTCAGCAGCGTCTTTAGTACGTCCCGCACCCAGCGCGACGACCTCCCCGATGCTCTCATGCCCCATTATCATAGGCGGCTTTGCAGTTGATCCAAGGCCTAAACTGCCATCCCACTCATGCAAATCGCTGCCGCAGATACCGGTCATCAATATTTTGACCAAAACAGCGCCCGGCTCCAATGCCGGGACATGAACATCATGAACTACCACGGGCGTAGCCCATTCTTCCAAAATCGCCGCTCTACATGTTGTTGGAACCTCCGTCATGCCTATCTCCTCCTACTTAAATAATTACGTCCCTTTCACCAGTTCCTGGTTTTCATCATTGCCGACGCCGCATCAGCAGCCTTAAAACAAATTGCAATTGATCCGATAATCTGAAGCCTCGCTTGGTTTGAACTTATTTGAAAAACAGCCCTTTGATTTTTCATAACCGCTGTGGGCTACATGCTCCAGCAATACCAAAATCATAATAACCGGAAATATGGTTCATTTTTCTGCTGATTTTAAAAGCTCAGATTCATTGGATCGGCTCCTATCCTTCCTATTTATATCTACGAGCCATCTTTGATTGAATTTGGTTTCTAAACCATAATCATTAGAACCTTGAGCGTTTGCCATGTTCGCTATACGTTATTGCTTGAGAGCCATACATATTAATCGGGCCTCAAATCGCCTCTTCGCCCTCATATCCCTCCCTCACATATTTTTTTAGGTTCCGGCTGCCTCTCGCAGTTTTTAATAGCAATTATTGTGCCATGGGGGCTTTAATT
>DATMYB010000340.1:0-4116 GCA_035561215.1 Syntrophomonas sp.
ACGTTCATCTCCTTAGCCACCCGGGTAACGTTGCCTTCATGCTTGAGCAACAAGGTAATGATCTCCTGCCGTTCCCGCTCCGCCAGCACTTTTTTTAAATTGCTGCCAAAGTCCCCGTCACTTTCCGCCGGAGGCAACGTCTTAAGAGCCGCAGCGCCAGGCTTTGCCTCGATGGTATTGACCAATGTAGGCAGATTTATCAAATGAATTATATTTCCTTCGATAGCATTTATGGTTTTTTCCACGACATTTTCCAGCTCGCGGATATTTCCCGGCCAGTCGTACTGCTTCAAATAATCGATAACTTCGGGATCGACGCGGTCGATGCGTTTATTGGCACGCATGCCGGTCTTATGCAGAAAATATTCAAACAATAAGGGGATGTCTTCCTTCCTCTCTCTTAAGGGCGGCACCGTGACCTGAATAACATTCAGCCGGTAATATAAGTCATTGCGGAAATTACCCGCATTCACTTCTTCCCACAGATTTTTATTAGTGGCGCATATGACCCGTACGTCCACTGAAATAACCATATCGCTGCCTACCCGTACAATTTCTTTTTCCTGCAAAACTCGCAGCAACGCGGCTTGCTGTTCCATCGGCATATCGCCTATTTCATCGAGAAACAGAGTTCCGCCTGAAGCCAACTCGAATTTACCGGTTCTGCCTCCCCGCCGTGCACCGGTAAAAGCGCCTTCAACATAGCCGAATAATTCGCTGGCGATTAGTTCCCGGGGAATAGCAGCGCAGTTCATAGCCACAAACGGGCCTTGGCTGCGCAAACTTTCATTATGTATAGCCTGCGCAAACAGTTCCTTACCGGTTCCGCTTTCACCCTCAATCAAAACATGGCTTACACTACTGGCGGCTGAATGCGCCACCCGGATTGCTTCCAGCAACTTCTCACTGCTGCCTTTTATATCCTCAAAGTGAAAAGTGGCCTGGGCTCCGCTAAAACGATTGATGAGTTTCTTTACCCGGTTAATGGGATTGAAGAATACTACCGCTCCGCTGAGTTGACCTGGTTCATCGTTGATGGGCATGCACGAAACCAAACAATGAACCCTTCCCTGGGCCGTGTCCAACATCATTTCCACATCGGAGTATTTGCCGCCTTCGCTCAGCGACTTCAGGATGTCGCGGAAAGTGCTGATTATGTCCTGAATATTATCAATTTTACTGCCGAACATTTTTTCCGCGGCGGGATTGATTTGGCGGACGAATCCCTTATCATCAATAATTACGGCTCCATCCGAGATGGTTTGGAATATTTTATTCATATTGTTGTTGAGAACCATCAGTTCACGATTTTGCTTGCGGACCATCATTTGTTCATTGACCGCTTCCGCCGCCGCCACCACCATCCCCAGGGTATGAGTATGGGCTGCCCGGGAAGGCCCGGACATTTGCAAAACTGCAATTATGCTGCCGCTTTCGTTAAAAATCGGAGCTGCCGAACAAGTCCATCCCTGCACTCTCTCACAGTAATGCTCCGCCCCCGAAACTTGGATCGGCTTACCCAGCGCCAAAGCAGTTCCGACCCCGTTGGTGCCGCCTTCCTTTTCAACCCAGCTGTATCCCCGGCACAGATTTATCTCCGCCGCCATTTCCATGGTGTCGGCATCTCCCATGATCTCCATAATATAGCCGCGTTCATCGGACAAAATGACAATAAAACCTGAACCGGCTACAAACTGATAAAGATTATCCATGGCATGACGGGCGATATCGATCAAATCCTGCCGCTGCGTCAGCAATTCTTCCATCTCGTTGTCGTTCAGACGCTGATGGCTGGCGCCGTCATATGGATCGACGCCGGCTCTGAAGCATCTTACCCATGAGGCCAATATGGGAGCGCGGACTTCATTCGGCTCAAGCCGTCCCGTTTTAATGAACCGTTCCCATACCTGTTTAATGTCAGCCAATTAATCTCAGCTCCCTACGCGTTCATTTCGATTTAACCTGATGTCAGCAAATAAAAACATATTTCTATGTTATAATATACCATTGTATTCCAATAAAAATCAGCATGAAAAGCAAAACCCGGCCTGAAAATCAAGCCGGGCCGGTATTTATTTAAGTTATAAAAGCGGCTGTCACGCGGATTCGTCTACACGGTTCGCGCATGTATCGGGGTGAGACTCCCCCCATAGCCTGTCTGCGGTGGGCGCCCAATGGAGGCTGGCTTTCTCGCATTTGGCGCAAAGAGAGCCAACGTCCTCCGGATTCTGCATATCAGTGGATTGGGCTCCGGAGGCTATTACCATTTCCGCCAGCCGCCCCCGATTATCTAATAAGGGACAAGGTCGTAACAGGTTGTCATTAAAGGGCTGATTGTTGTGATATTGCATAAATAGCGGCGCCTGCAATGCCTGCAGCAACGTCTTGTGATAAATATTGCTGTCCGAATAATGGATGAAAGCGCAGGGCTCAATGTCTCCATTGGCATTAATGTGCAGGTAACGACGTCCGCCGGCGATGCACCCGTCCGAATATTCCCCGTCATTCCAAAAATCCATGGTGAAAAGCGGTTTGGTGCCGCGGAAGGCGCGAATTTGATGATACATCATTTCCCGCTGTTCAGCGCTGGCAATCAGTTCCGGCACCGCGTCCACGCCTACCGGCATATAGGTAAAGAACCATGCAAACTTGGCTCCTTTATCGATTACATCGTCAATATATTCTTCACTGCCGATCACTTCGGCATTCTGGCTGGTATAACAGCAGGAAACGCCGAAAGGCAATTTTCTGGACTTAAGAATTTCCATGGCTCTGACCACTGACCGGTAGGTACCAGTACCGCGGCGGGCATCTGTTTCCTCTTCAAATCCCTCTACACTGATAGCCGGCACGAAATTTTTGATTCTCAGCATCTCGTCGGCAAATTTTTCATCAATCAACGTGCCGTTGGTAAAGGCCAAAAAAGCGCAATCATCGTGCTTTTCACACAGTTTGGTAATGTCATGCTTGCGTACCAGCGGCTCTCCCCCGGAATAAATGTAAAAATAAATCCCCAATTCCTTACCTTGTTTGATGATATTGTCCAGGGTGTCTAAATCCATATTCATGCTGTTGCCGTAATCGGCCGCCCAGCAGCCGATGCAATGAAGATTGCAGGCCGAGGTGGGATCAAGCAGAATAGCCCAAGGAACACTGCATTGATATTTTTCCCGGTTTTTTTCCTGGCGTTTTAAACCGATCGCAGTAGCGTTGACGAGAAAATTTTCAAACAGTTTTCGTCTTACCCTATCGTCAATATCGGTCCAGAGGCTGCTGACCAGCTTGTTCCAGTTACTGTTCCGGTCCTCGACCACGTTTTGCACCGCTCGGGTTTGTTCAGAGATTTTATCAAATCTCGTCAACCAATCAAGGATTTTCGGGATGTTTTTTTCCGGATTGGAATCCAAATACCCCAGCGCTTTTTTGAGTCCAAATGCTTGCAGATTTTCTGTAATGCTCTTTTCGCTCATTTTGCAAACCCCCGTTTCCTTGTTTTATGATTTCCACCATTCTAAAAAAAAATTCCCCATTCTACCATATACAAGATCCATTATTTGTCAAAAATTAAGACAAGCCTCAAGGTTTGTCTTGTTTTTTGACATTTTTCGTTTTTGTCAAAAATTTATGAATGCTGGAAGGAGATATACCATAGCGGTATAGGTAAGGGGTTACAGGGGTGAAATTGAAGAGAAATTAGTTTTACTGATTATCGCTCGGCTCGGGTTCATTATCCAGTATCTTGAAAGCAATGCCGCTGGCAACCGCTTTCATCAGTTGAATAAATTCTTCAGCCGGTATTTGAGCCCCCTCAACCAGCCACCGGGTAATGGAAACCCTGATGGCATCGGCTAAAAAGGTAGCATAAAACTCCCGATCTTTATCATTTTCAAAAAACTCCCGGCATTGGGACAACAGCAACGGCTGTATGACCTCTTCAAAGTATTCTGGGAAGGAATTTTGTCCGCTGACCTGAAAAGCATTGCTATAAAAAGCGCGGTTATCATAAAAATAGCAACAGATTTTTTCAAACAACTCCCATTCGCTTTTCTCGTCGGCGTTTTGGTTAGGGATCATGAATTCGGTATCGAAAATCCAGTTGACCAGGTCGTATTTATC
>DATMYB010000341.1:0-2391 GCA_035561215.1 Syntrophomonas sp.
GCATATGCAGACAGTATTGGAAATATAAAAAGCAGAAATGGATTAAAAGAGTTTCACATTTCAGAATAAAAGACGCAGCTATAATGATTAAACCATCAAAAGTACGCGAATGATTAAAATATTAATAATGGAGGTCTTATACATTGCCTGATATTAAATACACTGTTTTAGTGGACAATCTATCCGATTCATCGGGCTTGATGGGTGAACACGGGCTATCTATCTTGTGCCAGATAGATAACCAAAAAATCCTCATTGATACCGGGGCGGGTAAGGCTTTATTTGTTAACGCCGGGCAGTTAAATGTGGATTTATCCGAAATTGATGCTGTAATTTTGACCCACGGACATTACGACCATGCCGGGGGACTATTGAAGTTTTTTAGTATAAACACCCGGGCAAAAGTGTATTTGTTTGCAAAAACCACGGAAGGGCATTTTTTGCTTGATCAGCAAGAGTACCTGGATATTGGCATGAATCCTCAAATTGCATCAGATTATAGAGAACGGTTGATTTTTATTGATGATGACACTGATGTTAACGAGTATGTACGAGTATTTAGTGTAAGTGATAAAAGTTATCCCCTATATTCAACCAACCATGTGCTGCATGTGTATCGAAATGGAGAGTACATGCCTGACGATTTTTCCCATGAACTTATTGTTTTAGTGAATGGCGGCTTGTTTGTTGACGTGATAACTGGTTGCAGCCATAGCGGAATTGCCAATATGATTCTGACCGTACAGAAAAAAACCAACCAGAGAATTCGGTACTTGTTTGGAGGATTTCATACTGGCGACCTTCCCAGATACAATGTCTGTGGGATCTCAGATGAAGAAGTTGAAGCTTTAGCGGATTTTTTGCAGAAGGCTGATATCGAGGAAATATATACCATGCACTGTACCGGAGAAAAATATTTTCACAAATTGCATGCCATTATCGGAGACAGAATAAAGTATGCATTTGCCGGAACAACAGTATAATGGAGCATTCCGGTAAAGCTTAATTTAGCCAGGCAGGCAGCAATCAAAGCTGTCTGCTTTTTACTGGCGTTTGTCCTCTGTGCACTTGCATGGGCATTGACTAATTTATACTATCGGGAGCGGTAACAGAGTGCTATATTTATAGAAATAACATTCAATTTTACAAAAAAATTCTGAGGTAAACCCTATTTAAAAATGATCGTAGCCGCAAAATAAAAACTGGAATAATGTAAGCGAAAGGAGTATATATGCCGATCATTAACAGTAATGAGATTATGCTTGAGATTGCTCCGACAGTTGATATGACCGCGGTTATTGCCGCGATGGCGGAAAAGTTTGCCATGGCTTGCGGTATGCAGGCGAAAGAGGCTTTGGCTTTAACCCTGGCGGTGGAAGAAGTATTTAGCTACCTCTGTACCAGCATCACTGAGAAGGAAAAGATCAGGATATATTGCAAGCAGGGCCAGTATTACTTACAGGTTGATTTTGTTTTTCCCGGCCGCAATATAAATTTACGCGCGTTTAATCTGACCACCGATTTTTCTTTTGAAGATGAGAATCAGTTGAATGAAATTGGGCTGTTGATTGCCGCCCGCACCGTTGATCGGTTATATTTTGCCGACGATGCCCTCCAGGGTATGAGATTATCGCTGTACAAGGAAAAGGGATATCCCGCAATACATAGGCAAGAAGCCGGGCCTTGGCCGGATTCAGCCGGTTTTACGATTAATAAAGCCGCAGGCGAGGATATTAAATCTTTCTGCCAAATGGTCGTCGATGGATATGAACCGCATGCTTTCCCGGCTGTCATGACCTGCCCCGGGAAACTGATCGACATGGTCAATAGCGGAGATTACCATGCCGCCATGGCTTTTGATCAGCAACAGCAGGTAAGGGGAGGTATTGTATGGCGTTTTGAGACGGAAAAAACGGTGGAATTATTCGGCCCCTACTTATTTGCCGATGCTCCGGAGATGGCGGAAGCTTTGCTAGAACATTGCCTGGAACAGGTAGGACGCTCGGAAGCGGTGGGAATGATCAACCTCTATGGTATGCTCGCAGGAAACGAAAAATTATTTGAGGAACTGGGCTCCACTGTATTATATGGGGAGGATGGCAGCCGCCGCCAAAATGTTGCCTCTTACCGGCAATTAGTAGAAGACAGCGGCATAACCGCCTGGGTCCATCCTGATTTATATGATTATCTGCACAATGAATACCTGAGGCTATTTTTGCCCCGGGATTTGAGAACGGTGACTGACATGGGCGAAGCCAACCGCCCGTACTCTGTCTTTTCGGCGGCCTTTGACCGGCAAACGGTGGTTATGCGGCCGCTGCAAAAGGGGATGGATGCAGAGAAAAATATTTACCGTCATCTGCAGTTGTTTGACCGGGAAAAGATAGTTAA
>DATMYB010000342.1:0-2744 GCA_035561215.1 Syntrophomonas sp.
TGTTGTCGTCGCTCACCATAGCTACGGCTATGCTGAGTGACGACCCCTTGCAGACTGAAAATTCATCCTGCGTCCTTTATCCAAAAGTGAATGGTACAGTACACTAGGGAAAGAAAATAGCGCTTTTGAGAGTATACTTAAAAATAGTAAAATGAAATCATTAATTCCTCTGCAAAAATTATAACTCGTTAGTTGAATGTATAAACATGTAGGAGCACTTGGCGCAGCATGGGGAACCCCATGCGGAGTCTGGCGGCGAAATGTTTATATATTCAGCCTGATCAAATCAGGTTTTTGCAGGGGGATCAGGGTATAGCAAATAGGGGAGGATTTGTAAATGAGGAATTCCCGTTTAATATTTATCGCCGTTGCAGTTATTTTTATGACAACTATGTACCCGTCAGACTGTCGGGCGGAAATTAATGAGAAACCTTTTAAAGTCATCGGTTATTATTCAGGAGATCTGTTTGATGAACCAGTCGAGAAGCTGCAGACCGGCAAACTTACCCATGTGATTTATGCTTTCCTGATTCCGCAGGAGGACGGTACCCTGGTTGAACTGAAAAAACCCGAACAGCTAAAACAATTGGTTGCCCAGGCTCATAATGACGGGGCCAAAGTTTTTATAGCGGTGGGGGGCTGGTCATATCAGAACCAGCTATTACAGCCGGTATTTGAAGCCATAGCTGCCTCCGGTGAAAAAAGGAAACTGCTGGTTGAAAATATCTGTGCCTTTGTAAATGAATACGGCCTGGACGGAGTGGAACTGGACTGGGAGCATCCCCATGCCAATTCAATTGCCGATTATGAAAAATTAACCGTGGAATTAAAATCCGCCCTTGATTTGCAGGGGAAGGAGCTTTCTGCCGCTCTTAACGGCGCCTGGTCCAAAACGGAAGGGCCTGAAGCTTCCATGCTTATGAATGATACTTGTCTTAAAAGCTTCAGTTTTATAAACGTCATGGCCTATGATATGAATAACCAGGATCACAGTCCCCTTTGGCTGGCGGAGACCTCTATTGATTATTGGCTGAACCGGGGGGTACCCGCCGCCAATATTGTGCTCGGAATGCCCCTTTATGCAAGACCCAGTTGGCTTCAGTACCGGGAACTGGTGGAACTTAATCCCGAATATGCCTATCCTGATTATGCAGCTACCTCACCGCTGGAATCTTATTATAACGGCATCAACACCCTGCGTGAAAAAACCGTCGTTGCCTTAAGCAAGGCCGGCGGGGTTATGCTGTTTGATGTTAATGAGGATACCAGCGATGAAACCAGCGTCGTTTCTATGATAGATGGCCTGATAGCCAGAACCGGACAGCTTTGGCCAGATGAAATGAATCAATATGTTACGGTAATACTTGACAATAGGGAACTGCCATTTTTAGCGGAAGAGGGCTTGGGCGTCCCTTATATAGATGAAAACAACCGGATCATGATGCCGCTGCGAAAACCATTGGAAGCCATGGGCGCAACCGTAAGCTATGATAATAATAGCCGTACGGTAACAGTTGAAAAGAATGGAACCACAGTGACGGCGGTGATCAATGAAAATGTTATCCATGTAAATGGAAAGCCGACGGTAATGGATACCAAGGCCATTATAAAAGAAAACAGGACCTATATTCCTTTACGCTATGTCTTTGAAGCTTTTGGCTATAATATCGAATGGCACGGCAACAGCCGAACGGCAATAATAAATCAACTGCAGAGGTAGAATGCGTTCTTTGATTATTCCTTTTCTTTTTGTCACCATGCGCAAAAAGCAAGTAATGGTATATCACTAAGACAGATTTCCAGAGTTACAGGACTGAGCGTAGATATTATATGTAAGGCTTAATTGTCGGCCAACAAAAAATGTCCCTCTGTTGGCTCATGGATAGTTTTTAACTTCAGTCATCACCCGTCCCAGATCCCAGAAAATTTCAAACAAATGGGTGCAGCCGTGTGGACCTCCTACAAGTGCAGCAAGTTTCTTCTTTTCCATTGCAGCCAGGTTTTTACCAACCAGGCCGGGAAGCAGTATAATATTTTCAAAGCATACTTGATCCGGTCCCCTTAGAAAATCTCCTGAACATTCAGAGATCAAACCATCTTGGGTAAAGGATGTAACCAATAAGATTTCATGGAAGGTATCGGTAAATCCTGCGGTTGTTAAATAGCTGCCATCCGGTTGCAAGAAAACCTGATAATTTTTATGCCGGTCAAACAGACCTTTATTTCTTGCAGTGGAATGCTCCCCCATATATTCTGTCCAACTCATGGCAATGCGGTCCAGGTTGCTGTAATAGCGGCAGGAGTCCTTGCCAATCATTTGACAATACTCATCGAACTCTTTAAGTATCGGGTATCCACGTTCGGGGATAAGAAATGCTTCGGCTTGCCCTACTCCTCTTATACACTCTATTATTAATTCCAGTGGAATGCTTCTCATTTCTTCCCCTACGGCCTGGCGAATCTGGCTGCCGGAGTAAAAATAGGCATCAATCCCAACTAAATCAGGTATTTCCTTACCCGTGACAATATATCCAGTCGGCAGCCTGAATGCATCCCAACGTGCATGTTTAATTTTAAAACTTTTTACATCGACCACAATTTGGGCAGTTATCTCGTAATCGGTACTAATCAAGACGCTTTTTACCATCATTTCTTCGCCATTACGTTCCGCAGAACAGGAATAAGTTGATTGATAGGTGGCCTTCATCAGCAAAATACCTCACCCTATATGCAAAAGCAAATTA
>DATMYB010000343.1:0-3691 GCA_035561215.1 Syntrophomonas sp.
CGGTAAAGGGGCATGAAGCGGTCGTGAAAGCTCTGATAATAATAACGGTTCAAGTCTAAAATCAAGGCTTCCAATTCATCTTGATCAAGCCGGGCGCACTGCCAACCCTGCTGCTGCGACTGCAGCTCCCGTTCGATTTGGGCCAGAAAGGCGGTCAGATTTTTCATATAGAAATTGATATCCGGTTCCGGCAAATTCATTTAATTTCCTCCCAAAAATGATCCCAGCAGCTTTTGCCGCAGGTTGGCGCCGTCGTCATTGATAAATTTCTCCGGCTGCTCGGTCCAGAGTCGGCGGATGGAAGCGCGGGTAAAATTAGCCGCGGTGGCCCGGACTTTTTCCGCGACCGTTTGCAGGCCGTAGTCCGCCGCCGGGGACAGTTGTTCCCAGATGCTGCGGTTAAAGAACGGAGCCGCCGGCAGCCATTGGTACAGATCCAGGTAATGACGCAGCAAGGCATTGAAGGCCGGTTTGGATAAAAACAGCCGGCCGCTGCGATTCAGAAACCGTAAAATCTCCATGACAGCCAGGGCCCGATGGGGCATAACTGTCACATCCCGTTCGATCCCGGCCAGCAAAGTTTGCAGGGCAGCTTCGTCCAGGGCCGTACCGTTGATAAAATAATCGGCCAGCCGGTTGTTTTTATCCTCCAGCCGCATAAACCCCTGGGCCAAGGCAATGGCGTCGTAGTCCACATTATCGCCGTCGCCGTCGCTCAGGCTCTGGTACAGGCGCAGATAAACCAGAGCGTTATGGTCCGGCAGAATTTCCGGAAAATGGGCGTGATACAAGGCAGCGGCGTAATGGTAAGGGGCGCTGTCGCTGACCAGGGCGAAAGCCGGCAGGGCTTTGGCCAATATCCGGCTGACGGACTTGGCCAGGATATGGTTATCTTCGACGGGCAGTCCGTCCTTGCCGGCCCTCCATTGGTCCAGCGCCGAATGCAGCAGGGCCAGACATTCATTCAGCAACCCCAGCATAAATAGTTGCTCGGCGGTTTCCAGCAGTCTGGTGATATGCAAAAACAAATTCTCCATAGGTGCGGCAGCCATTCCGGTCAGGGAACCGGCCGCCTGCCGGAGCAGATCGGCTTTTTCCCCATAGATAGTGGGATAATCGCCGGCGGAACCGGGCTGCAGCAGCCCACCATGGACGTCGGCCTGATCCTGACGCAGTTGGGCACACCGATCTTTGAGCAGCTTGCGCAAGTTTTGGTTGGCGGTCTTGTCCAACAGTCCTTTGCACTCCGGCTCCTCTAGGACGGCCAGGATATCCCTATAGCAGTCGTTAAAATCCTCCCGGTAGAGGCTGATCAAAAACTGCAGATTTTGCCGGGAGGAACCGCCGCTGCTGATGGCCTGGGGCAGGAAGCGGAGAAATTCTTCCGCCAGATGCAGCGGCCCCTGCAGCAGACCCCTTTGCACCGCCTGACTGTCCAGGTTGTCCAACATGATCTGCATGAATACGTTTTTATATTCTCCATAGGCCAGGCTCTGGCGCAGAAAAACGAATTGATCCCGGTCCTGGATTTTCAGCCCCCGCCAGGATGACGAATGCTGCCGCAATGCTTTTCTCAGTTGAAACTCATCTTGCCAGAACGCGAAAAGATCGTCCCGGGGCAATTCCTGCCAGCGCCGCAAGATACTCTGCATACATCTAATCCTCCGGTTTAGAGTCGGTTACAACCTGTTACTTTCACTCGTTCGCTCGCCGTCAAATCCTCGCTACGCGAAGCGCAGGAAGCAGGGGGACGGTGTTCGGATGGTTCTTTTGCTTCTTTGCTGTTTCCGGGTTTACTCGGAAGCAAGAGAACCGTCCCTGTGCTTCCAACCGCCTAATATCGGTCGTAAAGCTCCCGGTTCAGCAGGCGGCAGGCGTTGACCGCCCGCTGATAGTTGCTTTCGGTCAAAAAGATATAGTAATAGATGGATTTCTCCTTATTGGTGAAAATACCTCCCAGGCAATCCGGTCCCAGTACCTCGATTTTGTCGGTGCTGGATTTGTTGCCGCGCAGGTAGCGGTAGCTCTGGATCCGGCTGACAAAATCATAGCGGCCGATTTTTTCAAAGTGGCTTTTCAGCCCCAATTCCTTATAAGAATTGCCGTCCTCGTACTTATAAACGGCATCTTTTTGGCGCGGCGCGGGCAGGCTCCGGTCGTCGCAAGGGCTGGCAGTCAACCGCTCCAGCAGCGTTTGGATTTCGGTGGGGTCGATGACGCCGGCGCATTCAAATTGCAGATATTCATGGAGGAAACCGGGAAAATCATCGGGGGACAGCAAGGTCTGGGGATGCTCCCTCAGAAAATCGGGGTTTTGCCGCAGGTAGTCGTAAAAATCGTTCCGGCCCCAGCGGAACCGCGGCAAAACCATACCGTATTCCCGATACAGGGAAGGGGCGTAAGTATCGAAAAAGGAACGATAGTTTTCGTAGGCTTTCCGGCGCAGTCTGTCCGCATAAATGATGAGCTGAGACAATTCGTCATCGCTCAGCCCCGCGCCCCGGTTGATTTTATCCGTAATCAATCTGATCTCTTCCGCTCGTTGACCATTGGTATTCATTAAGTGCTGCTGATACCTTTCGCTATATTGGCCACAATTGCCGAAAATACTGAACTTATTACTTAGTCAATGGGTCCCGGTTCCCCGGGCGGTCCGCTTAATTGCCGAAGGCACCGGGCAGAACCGGAATAGGAAGCCCCGGTATACCTTAATTGCCGAAGGTACTGAACTTGTAACCCTGGTCCTGCAAATCGGTTATAATTCGGTCCAGCGCCTCGGTGTCGCTTTCGGAAACGATATGCATCAAAATCACCGCTCCGGGGTGAATATTATCCAGCACGTGCTGATAGACGAAATCCGCCCCCGGCTGATTTTTGGGGTCCCAATCCTGCCAGGCCATGCTCCAGAAAACGCTGGAATAGCCCAATTCTTTCGTCCATTGTAAACTGTCGGCGTTGAATTTGCCAGCCGGAGGGCGCAGGTATTTGTCTATTTCCTGACCGGTTACGCTGCGGTAGCCGTCGGCCACGCTGGTGATCTCCTGCTGCAGCTTGCTCTTACTGATGGCGGAGAAATCGGGGTGATTGTAACTGTGGCTGCAGACCAGATGCCCCTCCGCCTGCATGCGTTTGATCAACTCCGGCTGGGTCTTGAGGTACTGACCGGTGATGAAGAAGGCAGCTTTCACGTTGTGGGCCGCCAGGGTATCCAGCACTTGGCCGCCGTATCCCTGCTCATAACCGCAGTCGAAGGTCAGATAAATTTTCTTGCTGTCGTTGGGAAGCACGTAAAAGGACTGGTTTTCCTCCAGCAGTTGCTTGTAGCCGGCGTTGGTTCCCGGCGTTTGATGCTGCTGATTGCGGACGAAGTACCAGGACAGACTTTTACTCTGGGCGGCGGAGGAGGAACCGGACCCGTAAACCGTCCCGGGCACCGCAGGTTTGGCCGTGGTTTGGTCATCGGAAATCTGCCCGGCTTGGTCTGGTTCGGCAGCAGCAGAATCATCCGCCGGAGTTTGTACGGCGGTTTGCGCCGGCGCGGCCGGAGCCGATTTTTTTTCCGCGGAGGTATCCCCGCATCCGCCGGATAATATGATGACCATGAACATGACCGTAATCAAAAGCAGTTTCTTCAAATCCGTACCTCCCCTGTAATTTCACGGCTTGACAGTGTTTGACAGTATAAAAACTG
>DATMYB010000344.1:0-3165 GCA_035561215.1 Syntrophomonas sp.
TTGTGCTTCTGTTTGATGTAAAAGACGGCAATCCCAATGGCGATCCGGATGCCGGGAATCTGCCTAGAATTGATGCTGAAACCGGTCATGGGCTCATTACCGATGTTTGTTTGAAACGAAAAGTGAGGAATTATGTTGGCCTTAAATGGGACGAGAAAAGTCCTTACAGTATCTTTATTAAGGAAAAAGCGGTGCTGAACAATACTATCGATCAAGCGTATAAAAGCTTAAATATTGACTTGGAGAACCCTCCCGCCGATGTTATGGACGGAAAAAAGCGAAATAAAACGGGTCAGGGCCAAGGCAAAGAAATTGACCGGGCCAAACAGTTTCTATGCCAGAACTTTTTTGATATCAGGACTTTCGGCGCGGTGATGTCAACGGGTGCCAATGCCGGACAGGTAAGGGGACCGGTGCAGTTTACCTTTGCCCGTTCGATTGATCCCATAGTTTCACTTGAACACAGTATTACCCGAATGGCGGTCGCCACCGAAGCAGAGGCTGAAAAACAGGGCGGTGACAACCGTACCATGGGACGTAAGTTCACGGTCCCTTATGGTCTGTATCGCGCACATGGCTTTATCTCAGCTCCGCTTGCCAATCAGACCGGTTTTACCACGGGAGATTTGGAGCTTCTCTGGGAGGCGCTTGAAAACATGTTTGAACATGACCGCTCCGCCGCCCGGGGATTGATGGGGACCAGGAAGCTGATTGTTTTTGAGCACTCTTCTAAAATGGGCAATGCACCAGTACAAAGACTTTTCGATGCAATTAAGGTTAAAAGGATAGATGAAAACAAACCTGCCAGAGATTTCAGCGATTATGATATATCTGTTGCCAAAGATGAAATCCCGCCGGGTGTGACCTTGATAGAGCGCTAACTATGTCTGATACTTATTCTGAGGAACAACTTCTCCCTCTTTCAGGTATCCAGCACTTCGCATTTTGCGAGCGGCAGTGGGGATTGATCCATCTTGAGCAGCAATGGAAGGAAAACCTGAAAACAGCGGAAGGGCACATATTGCATGAACGTGTACACGATCCGGATTATAAGGAATCGCGGGTGGGGGTGGTCTCTGCCCGCTCATTGCCGTTGAAATCTTATTCATTGGGGCTGGCGGGAGTTGCTGATCTGGTCGAATTTATTCCTTTATCTGATGAGAATGACAGTGCCGGAGTCCTGTTGCCAGGCCGAAAGGGGCGCTATCAACCGGTGCCGGTCGAATATAAAAGGGGAAAGCCTAAGAAGGATGACCGGGACGCCGTACAGCTATGTGCTCAAGCTATATGCCTCGAAGAAATGATGTCTATGCAAATTGAGTATGGATACTTATTTTACGGTCAAACTCAGCATCGTTTTGAAGTGGTTTTCGACCATAAATTGAGACAGCGGGTTGAAAGTCTGGCAAAAAGCATGCACGACAGTTATGAAGCAGGATATACTCCGATTGCTCGCAAGGGAGTAAAATGCGGTCTCTGTTCAATGGAAAACATTTGTTTACCGAAGATGATGAGAAAAACCAGGTCAGTCGAGGTTTACCTGAAAGAGATGCTGAGTGAGGCTAATTTGGAAATAGAGATGTAAACAAGGAGCGGCTCTATGCGAAAGCTGATGAACGTACTGTATGTAACAACTCCAGAGGCATATCTGACTAAGGATGGGGAAAATGTTGTTGTTCGAGTGGAGGATAACATCCTCGGTAGGGTGCCGATACACATTCTGGAAGGAATAGTTACCTTTGGGTATATGGGTGCCAGTCCACGACTAATGGGACTTTGCGCAGAGCGAGGCGTTTCGCTGTCCTTTCTATCCAGTTTCGGCAAGTTTATGGCCAGGGTCGAAGGCCCTGTCTCCGGCAATGTATTATTAAGACGCCGTCAGTACAGGAATGCTGATGATGCTAGTATGTCCGCCAAAATAGCTTCTACAATCGTCCTGGGTAAAGTATTAAACTGCAGAACTGTGCTGCAAAGAGCGGTTCGTGATCACCGGGAGAAAATCGACAGCGGAAAACTTGAGCAAAGCATTGCCAAAATGGCCTATCAGGTCAAAAAACTTGAGCAATGCAGACAGCTGGACACCGTAAGAGGAATAGAAGGAGAAGCGGCACAAACATATTTTTCCTGCTTTCCCGAACTTGTCTTGGAAAATAAGGATTACTTTTCTTTTAGCGGTCGCAGCAGGCGCCCCCCACTCGATAATATGAACGCTTTAATATCATTTTTATATACCCTTCTGGTTCATGACACCAGGTCAGCCCTCGAGACAGTAGGCCTGGACCCGGCTGTTGGATTTCTCCATCGTGATAGACCCGGGCGGCCAAGCCTGGCATTAGATTTAATAGAAGAATTACGGCCGGTAATAGCTGATCGTTTGGCATTTTCGTTAATAAATCGAAAGCAAATTAATGAGAATGGCTTCGTGAGAAACGAAAGTGGTGGTGTGGTCATGAACGACGAAACCAGAAAAATAATATTGACTGCCTGGCAGAAGCGCAAGCAAGAAGAGATCACCCACCCGTTTTTAGAAGAAAAGGTGGAAATTGGTCTGCTTCCTTACGTTCAGGCATTGCTGATGGCCAGATTCTTACGTGGTGATTTGGACGGTTATCCAGTATTCATATGGAGGTAAAGACTTGGAAAATTGATTGAGGTGTATTAAAAATGATGGTTTTGATAACTTATGATGTTAGCACCAGTTCCAGCGGAGGCCAAAAGCGCTTGCGCAAAGTTGCAAAAGAATGTGTCAACTTCGGGCAAAGGGTGCAAAAGTCGGTCTTTGAATGCCTTCTGGAGCCTGCCCAGTTTGCTAATCTCAAGAACCGTTTGGAGAAAATTATTGATCAGGAGCAGGATAGCATCCGCATATATTACTTAGGCAACAACTGGAAACGCAGAGTGGATCATATCGGGTTGAAAGAAAGCTACGACCCGGAGGGGACATTGTTACTATAATAGCGCGAACCTAAAGCTCTCTTTGAAAACGCAACATCAGAGTTGCCTGGTAATGGGGGTTAAACTCAAAAAATGAGTTTTGAGGTTCGCGATGCCGGTATAATGGAGTTTCTTAAAAATGTGTCCTGGTTCTTTGGCAATTAAATACATATCTATCCGGGATTCGCGCAAACATCACTTGAAAGACCCAATAAATCTAAGGTTTAAATA
>DATMYB010000345.1:0-3914 GCA_035561215.1 Syntrophomonas sp.
GATTTGATATCAAACCATCGAGGTGATAGGTAATGGCGACAGCAGATATAAAAGAGCTGGAACGACTTTTAAAAGAACATGATATTAAACCTTCCCATCACCGTATTAGAGTTCTGCAATATTTAACTAAATACAAAAACCATCCGACGGTGGATATGATCTATCGTGAGTTGGTGGAAGAAATCCCGACTCTGTCCAAAACCACTTTGTACAATACGCTGAATTTATTTGTTGAAAGAGGTGTGATCAGCACGCTTAACCTGGAAGAAAGCGAAAGCAGATATGACGCTGATATATCGTTTCACGCGCATTTTAAATGCTCACACTGCAGCCGTATTTATGATATTCGGCTGGAGGTAAACGGCCTTGAAATGACCGGTTTGGAAGATTTTGAAGTCACGGAAAGTCATGTTTATTTTAAAGGCATCTGCCCGATCTGTAAAAATGGTCGGGATGAGCATATAAATTAGAATTTATTTAATGATTAAGGAGGCAGTAACATGAAAAAATGGGTATGCAGCATATGTGGTTATGTTTTTGAGGGAGAAACTCCCCCTGAGAAATGTCCCCAGTGCAAATCTCCAGCGGAAAAATTCTATGAAGCAGATCCCGAAGCTGAACTGAAATGGGCGGACGAACATCGGGTAGGCATTGCCCAGGGTGTTGACGCCGGCGTAGTGGAAGAATTAAGAGCCAACTTCATGGGAGAATGTACCGAAGTGGGTATGTACCTGGCCATGAGCCGTCAGGCCGATCGGGAAGGCTTCCCGGAAATCGCCGAGGCTTATAAGAGAATCGCTTTTGAAGAAGCCGAACATGCCGCCAAATTTGCGGAACTGCTGGGTGAAGTGGTAGAAGGCGATACCAAGACCAATCTCAAAATGCGGGTTGACGCCGAGCACGGAGCCTGCCAGGGCAAGCTGGATCTGGCTAAGAAAGCCAAGGAGCTCAATTATGACGCTATCCACGATACCGTACATGAAATGTGCAAGGACGAAGCCAGACATGGAGCAGCCTTTGCCGGTTTGCTCAAACGCTACTTCTAATCGTTGCGCCGCTCTTCATAATAATCCCGAGTTAGAGGAGTTATGTTCATAGGAATAGGATGCGAACCCTATGACCAACGGGATATGAAAACAAAACGAGGCTGCTCCAAATCCAAAAATGGATTAAGGGGCAGCCTTGTTTCGAATTTGTAGTGTGACCCAATGTCACTATTTTTTCAATTTCAGTAATGCTTCCAGTTCCAGGCGTTTGTTTTTCACGTCTCCTGAGATGCCCAGCTTGTTAAAAATCCTTGAAAGCTGGTTGCGCACTGTTCCTTCGGCCAGATGCAGCTCTTCGGCGATTTCCAGATTGGTTTTCCGCTGGGCCGCCAGCCTGGCAATTTCCAGTTCCCGCTCGGACAGCCCATAGTTCTCGTGCTCGTTCCAGTGCTCCCAAAGTATTTTCTGTTTAGCGCTGCGGAAGCTGGCAGATAAAGACAGAATACGGTCGATCTCCCCCGGATGCACGCCCTGCCCTTGCAGTTGCTGCAGCAGAGCGGTTATGTAGACTTCGCTTTCGGCAAAGGGCATAACAATACCGTCAGGAATCGCCATATCCAATGCGGTGCAAAGCTCGGCCAGGGCTTCCTCATGTCGGCCGATTTGCTCCAAAGCGGCCGATTGCTGGATATGGAGCCAGATCTGGCACAGTACATTATTATAAACACCGTATAGGGTTTCGCATTCCTCGCGCCTTGCCACTACCGTCGTCCATGCTTCCTTGGCCAGCAACAGTTGGTTGTAGAAAGTATGCAGCATGGGGGTGGCAGGAAACAAGACCAGGGCCTCCTGCAGCCGTCCCTCAAACAGCCACCGGGGTGCAGCCTCCGGATGTCCCAGCAAGGCAAAAAGAAATCCCTGGCACATATCAAGGGTATTCAGGAGCGTATACTGCTGCTCTCGGCGCAGCCATTCCTGACAATCCTGGTTGTATTTTTTTACGGCTTTAAAATCTCCTTTAAAAAGTGCCATACGCATAGAAAGAAAATCACAGTTTAGCATAACGCTGAACTGGTTCTTACGCTTGGCGGCAGACATGGCTATGTGATTGGTAATGTCTGCGTCGGTCAACTGCCCCCGCTCATAGAATAAGTCAGCCGCAAACCCATGCTCAGCGCCGTTGCCGTGTCCGTCCGACACTTGATAATAGTAGGGCATACATTCATGCATCTCGGCATTTTCGTTGTCTGCGCCCCCGACACTGCGATGGTACATCATAAAGATGGAAGGGGCGGAAAATGTCCAGGCGCCTTTGGGATCAACACTGAGCGAAGTGCGGCTAAGTAATGCGCAGGCTCTGCGATGATGAGTACTCATGGCGGAGATGTTATTGTAGCAAAGAAAGCTCTCCGATACTTCGGCATCGCCCAAAAGATCATGGCGCTCCTGTTCAGTCAGAGCAGTATCCTGATCCAATGACTTTAGCAGCGATCCCTTCATACGTTTAATTTCAGGGATATTATGGAAGGAAAACATTTTTACCATGCATGCCACGATGGCAATGGGGTATCTCAAAAGATATTCTTCGGGACAGCTTTTGACCCAGCCGAAGAAATCCTGACTGTGTTCTGTGTTCATACTTTTGGCCTTATCCTTTTCCAGGGTTTTAAGCAAACCGTTCCAATTCTGGGCGCCGGCAAAGGCATAGTAGGCGGAGAGATATTCTTCGTGATCCAGGTACCATTGCCCTAACCGGGAATAATTTTCTCTCTGATAGGCTTCCGGCTTTTCGGCAAATTTATGCCGGGTACACTGGCGCAGCATATGGTGGTAGCGATAAATCCCGTTTTCATTCCGGGTAATGAAGGCATTGTTTTTGGAAAGGGATCCCAGGATAGCCGCAGCATCCGGGTGCTGCCACAGATAGGCGGCCTGCTTTGACGTAAACTCATCGGTCATGCCGATCCGAATAAGGAATTCCCGTTGATGCTCCGGCAGCGGTTCTAATAACACCTGATCAATCAGGGTGAAAATGTCTGCTGAACTGGAAAGCCAGGATCCGTTCTGGGCATAGGCTTTGAAATTCAGATACACCATGGAAATCCATCCCTCGCTGCGTACAGCAAGATCATCGATTTCCTTGGCGGAAACTTCAAGCTCGCAGAGCCTCGCATACACGGCCAGCTCCTGTCTGCTAAGGCGCAGGTCATCAGCTGTGATCTCGCCCAGCAGATTGCCCAGGCGCATCCTTTCCTCCTCGTTAAAAACCTGATTACGAGATAACAGTATAATATGAACACATTCCGGCAGACTGCGCGAAAGGAAGAGCAGAAGAGATACTAATGGTTTTTGCTGCAGGATATGGAGATCGTCCATAACCATGTATATTTGGCTGGGACTTTGCGACAACGCATCATCCAAAAGTTCGGCCAGCATAGATATCGCCGTTGCATCCTGGGGGTAACCCAGGACTTTCATTTGTTCGGCTAATACAGGGTAGCCTTTGAAAGCCCGGCAAAAGCCCATCCAAAAATCTGTAATACTGTCTGTCACAATCACTTGCCGTAGAATAACGGCATCGGTTTGACTTTTCACCTGGCGTTTGGCCCACCAGTTCACAGCGGTAGTTTTCCCAAAGCCCATGGGTGCAATGACTGTGGTAAGGGGATAACTATCTATTTCGTTCAACCGTCGCTTCAGGCGCTGGGATATAAAGATATCATTTAAGTGAGTGTAATAGTTCAAAAAATCACCTCCCGGTTGACGTTCCCATCTCTCATTTTTTCGCGCTGCTTTTACACTGATATATCGTCTATTGCTTCATTATGTTTATTGTACAAAATAATCATGCAGCAGTGGGCTAACAAAAACAATCGATAATTGTTTCCTATCTTTAATTTTAGGCAAATTTTATTTACGAAATATTTT
>DATMYB010000346.1:0-15106 GCA_035561215.1 Syntrophomonas sp.
CTTTAATAAAACATGCCAATTTGTGATAATGGTGCCCAATGCCTTGCTGTTAGTTGACTTACCGGGATTCTCCCTATGATTACAAAAACTAATGACTTCACCTCGATTCCGTTGAAGTAAAAATAGATTTAATTTTCAGTCTACCAGTCTAATAATTAGCAAAATTCATGCCAATTCAGCATCTTATTTCGAGAAAATTTGGAAAGATTTAAGATGCTAATATCCTGGTATCTCTTTGGTGGTGATCATACCATCGAGTCCATGGACAACAGCTAACACTGGCAATGGAAGCGCAAAGAATTGCACCAAGAACATTTTTTGGTGCAATTCTTTTCATACATCCAAGCTCTATCCAAACTCAGATCCCCCTATTTTGGCGGTTTTTTACCTTGGCACGATATTTGCTGTAACGATGTATGAATAAATCTCCATGAGAAGTCCGGAGGTGAATACCGCGTTTTGAATTGGTTACAACACTATTAATAACCAAGGTTTTGATTTAAAAGAAAAAGTTATCCCTTAAATCAGCGCGATCGAAAATCTATGCAATCATAAGGAGGAAGAAATTTATGAACTTTGAGCTGACCAAAGAAGAAAAACTGATTCAGAAGATGGCGAAACATTTCGCGGAGCAAGTCATCGCTCCCGCTGCCGACTACATCGAAAAAGAAAACATGACCCCGCCGGAAGTCTTAAAAGGCATGGCCGAACTGAATCTGTTCGGACTGTCGGTCCCGGAGGAATACGGCGGAGCCGACGCCGGTTATATATGCTACACCTTAGCCATGGAACAGATCGCCCGTATCCATCCCGGTCCGGCCATGACCATTTCCGCCCATAGTCTGGGTCTGAACGGCATCTACAAGTTCGGCAATGAAGAACAAAGGCAAAAGTATTTACCCTCCGGCGCCAGCGGCGAAAAACTTGCTTCCTGGGCTTTTACCGAACCGGGAACGGGTTCCGATCCCACTCAGGTTACCACCACCGCGGTCAAGAACGGCGATCATTATGTTCTGAACGGCACCAAACGCTTCATCACCAACCCCAACTATGCGGGTCCCATGGTATGCTTTGCACGGGAAATGGAAACCAAAGAGATTACCGCTTTTATCGTGGACAAATTCTGCGAGGGCTACTCCATTTCCGAACAGTGGCATAAACAGGGATGGCACGGGAATGTTCTGTGCGACGTCTATCTGAAAGACGTAAAAGTTCCGGTTGAAAACGTGCTGGGGGAAGTAGGACAGGGCTACAAGATCCTGCAGTTTGGAATCGCTTACGGCAAATTGGGCCTCAACTCTGTTTCGTTGGGACTGACCCTGGCAGCTTATGAAGAAGCGGTGAAATACGCCCAGGAAAAAATGCACCGCGGCAAACCCATTGCCAAATTTCAAACGATCCAGGTACACATAGCCAACATTGCCATACGCTATGAAGCCTCCAAATGGGTGGGCTATCGCCTGGCCGCCTTAGCTAATAACCATGGCGACGAAGACGAGTTCAGGGCGGAAGTCGCCAAGACCAAAGTAATTCTGGCGGAAAACTGTTTTGCGGCCGTGCGCGAGTCGGTGGATGTCCACGCTTCTTATGGTTTGATGGAGGACTACAAGATTGCCAGAATCTATCGCGACGCCATCATGGGACCCCAGAGCGAAGGCGTTATTGATATCCAGAAGATCATTCTGGCCCATCAGATCCTGGGCAAAATCTAGCGCTGAGCCGGTTGATTCGTTAAGAAACGTATGGAATCGCGAACGGAGAGAATTCGAAAGGAGTGTTTGAATATGGGTATTGATTTTACCAAAGAAGGGCACATCGGCAAAGTGGGACTCAATGTTCCGGAAACCTTCAATGCCTTATCCACGGATTTGCTGTGTGATCTTTGCGATATTTGGGACGAATGCCAAAACGATGAGGAAATCAGAGTGGTTATCGTCTATTCCGCGCTGCCGAAAATGTTCTGTGCCGGCATGGACATCAACGATTCGATCCCCTTGCTTACCGGAAAAAGACCGTTGGTTACCGCCAAGGAAAAATTTTTGTATGACGAAGCGACTGAATTTGCCGGTTTCTCCAAAGGTTTGTTGAAAAAGCGGACTTTGATCAAGCCCATTATCGCCGCTATCAACGGTTTGTGCCTCACCGGCGGATTTGAAATGGCATCCGCCTGCGACATCAGAATGGGAACTGCAGATTCAAAATATCAGGCCAAGGAGACTCAGTTAGGGATACAGCCCATGAGCGGCGGCAATATTAATCTTCCGCTTATCATCGGCAACGGCAGAGCGATGGAGATGAACCTGACCGGCGACGCCTATCCGGCCAGCACCATGCTGGAATGGGGATATTTGAACAAAATATCCCCTGATAAGGAAACCCTGATGCAAGACGCAATGGCATTTGCCAACAAACTGGCTGCCAACGGGCCTATGTCACAACGGGGGATCGTCCGGTTGAACAAAGATCAGAGAGGGCTGACGCTGAGCGAAGCCTACAAGCGGGAAGTCGAGATTGCCCTGCCGGTATTCAGAGGGGGAGACCCGGATGAAGGCATTCAGGCTATGAGAGAGAAGAGAAAGCCGGTTTATAAAAACTAAATGTCGGTGATTGCCATTGCTAAATAAATGTTTAGGAGGATAAAAACATGGCTAATAAATTTGCAAGCCGGAGAAATATCGATTTCTTAGTGAACGAAGTATTCGATGTTGCATCTTTGAACCGTTTCCCTTATTTTGAAGACCACAACCAGGAAACTTTTAAAATGATCATCGATACTGCTATGAAAATCAGTACCGATTTAATGTTTCCTTACTTCGGCGAAATGGACAAACAGCCTCCCTACTGGGAAGACGGCAAAGTTTATGTACATGCTGCCATAAAAGACTTTTTAAAAGAAATGGGCGAAGGCGGCTGGATTCAATCGGATAAACCTTATGAAATCGGGGGACAGCAACTGCCCTTGACCATTAAGGAAATCGCCTATTTCCTATTCGGAGCGGCCAATTACTCTATGCATGTTTACCCGATGCTGACAGCCGGGGCGGCCAACCTGATCTGGCATTTCGGCACCCAGGAAATGAAAAATATGTACCTGGAAAGAATGTATTCGGGCGAGTGGCAAGGGACCATGGCTTTGACGGAACCTGATTGCGGAAGTTCATTGGGCGATCTGACTACCTCAGCTGAACCTACCGATAATGGATATTACCTGATCAAAGGCAAGAAAATATTTATTTCTGCGGCCAACAGCCAGCATGTGACCAACACCATTCATTTGATGCTGGCCCGTATTAAAGGAGCGCCGGATGGAGTTCCCGGAATATCCCTGTTTTTGGTTCCGGAAAAACGCCAGGGCGATAACGGGGAATTCGATGTATGGAATGACTGCAATATCGCCGGCATTGAACACAAACTTGGTTACAAAGGATCCCCCATTTGCCAGTTGAGTATCGGTGATGAAAAAGATTGCCGCGGTTGGCTGGTAGGCGAACCGGGGAAGGGTATGGCCGATATGTTCAAAATGATGAACGAGGAACGCATCAACGTAGGTATCGGCGCCACCAGTAAGATGTCCGGCGCTTATTATGCCGCGTTGGAATATGCCCACGACAGAAAGCAAGGACGTCTGCCGGGCCAGAAGGGAGGACCCATGGTCCCGCTGATTAAGCATGCGGATATCAAACGGATGCTGCTGCTGCAAAGAGCAGCTATGGAAGGTGCGCTCAGCTTGGCGGTGCAGGTTTCCATGTATCAGGATTTGGAGATGGTGGGCGAAAATAAGGAAGACAACGTCCTGCTGGCGGATTTCCTGACCCCGATTTTAAAGACCTATCCTTCGGAAACGGGAGTTCTGGCCACCAGCGCCGCCATCCAGATTCACGGCGGTTACGGATACTGCGGAGACTTTCCGGTAGAACAGTATTACCGGGATATTCGTATCGATCCGATCCACGAAGGTACGACTTACATTCACGGACAGGACATCTTGGGGCGCAAGGTCAGCATGCAAGACGGCAAGGCGTTTAAGCTGTTCCAGACCGAGATTGAAAAAGACGTGGCCGCGGCCAAGCAGCTGCCGGAACTCGCAGCTTATGTAAAACAGCTCGAAGAGGCTATCGAGCTGATGAAAGTGCTGACCGCTGAACTGTACGATAAAAAAGTCAATATTTCCAAGGAAGCTTTCCAGGCCGACGCGGTGCTGTATCTCGAACTGATGGGAAATATCACTATCGCCTGGCAATGGCTGAAACAAATGATCGTCGCCCAGACTGCGCTTAACAACAGCACTGCGGAAAAAGCTTTCTATCAGGGCAAAATCTTTACCGGCCGCTATTTCTTTGAATATGAACTGGTCAAGATACAGAGCTTGGCAACCAGGCTGCGCTCTGATGATAAAATCACCATTGAAATGTCGGAAGAATATTTCGAGGACTAATTTGACGCAATACGGTATGTTATCCTGCGATGCAGGCTAACATGCCGTAAAAATCCGCTGCAAAGAATTATGCCGGAGTTTTAACGACGGTTCTAAGGAGGTTGTTGTGATTGGCTAATAAGGTTATGACCGCAAAGGAAGCAGTAAGCCAGTTCGTTAAAGACGGAGATGTGGTATACATCGGCGGGTTTGCCGCTAATATTTCATATGCTCTGATCCATGAAATCATTCGCCAGAATAAAAAAGACCTTACCATCGTCACGTCGTCATTCAATGAACACGGCGATCAGTTGGTAGGCGCAGGCTGCGTGAGCAGGATTGAAACCTCCTACTTTTGGATGGAAGTTTTCGGACAATGTTCTTGCTTCCGGCGTGCATTTGAAAAACAGATTCCGCACAAAGTGGAAATCGAAGAGTATTCCAACTTCGCAATGGTGGCAAGGTTAATGGCCGGTTCCCTCGGCATTCCGTACGTACCGCTCAATTCGCTGAAAGGCAGTGATTTGGTGAACCATTCCGCCTGGAGGGGCGAAAACAAAGTAAAGCTGGTCCAAGATCCGTTTGGTTCGGGAAATACTCATGCACTTGTTCCGGCCTTAAATCCAGATGTTGCCATCGTTCATGCGCATCGCTCCGACGCCGCCGGCAATCTGCAGATTTGGGGGCAGGTGGGCGATATCGGCTGGGGCGCCAAGGCATCGAAAAAAGTGATCGCTACGGTAGAAGAAATCGTAGACAGCGAGGTCATTAAACATGATCCCAACCGTACTATCGTTCCGGATTTCATGGTTTCCGCAGTTATAGAAGAACCGTGGGGGTCCCATCCCAAACCGGTGCAAGGTATTTATGACATGGACCGTGATTTCGTGTTTCAGTATATCAGAAACTCCAAAACCGAAGAAGGCTGGAAGTCTTACATGGATGAATGGGTTTACGGAGTAAAAGACCGGACGGAATACATGGAAAAATTGATCAGTAAATACGGGCTGAAACGCGTACAGGATCTGAAAGCACAGCAATACTGCGCCGCTTCGGTCAACTATGGGGCGTAAGGAGGAAACAGCATGACGAAAACAGCAACGGACTATACTCTGCAGGAATTAATGCTGGTGGAGCTTTCCCGTGAGGTCAAAAACGGCGACGTGGTGATTATCGGAACCGGAATTCCGCTTCTGGGAATCTTCCTGGCCCAGAAGACGACTGCGCCCAATGTTCATGCCATTACGGAAGCCGGACCGATCGGAGTCAATCCTGCCAAACTGCCATTCTCGGTAGCGGATACGGCGTTTACCCAAAATGCCACCATGGTTGGAGGCCTAGTCGAGAGCTTGGGCATGATCCATGCGGGACAGGTCGACCTCGGTTTCCTGGGCGGGGCCCAGATCGACAGGTACGGCAACTTGAACACTACCTGCATCGGCGAGTATGAGCATATGGCCAGCAGATTGCCCGGCAGCGGCGGCGGCAACGATATCGCCTGCTGCTGCAAGAAAACCATCATCACCATGGTACACAGAAAAGATAAATTCGTGGAGAAACTGGATTTCAATACTTCTCCCGGATTTTTAGGCGGCGGTGATGAGAGAGCCAAAATGGGCTATCCCGGCGCCGGTCCCATCAAGGTCGTGTCCAACCTGGGCGTTTTCAGATTTGACGACGTTACCAAGGAAATGTATGTGGCCTCCTACCATCCGGGTGTGACCGTAGAGCAAATTAAAGAAAACACCGGTTGGGATATTAAAGTAGCCAAAGATGTAGCCGAGACAGAGCCGCCGACAGAAGAACAGGTAAAATTGCTCAGAGACATGGATCCCGACGGCGTGTTCTTGAAAAAAGGCTGATAAATTGTCTTTTCCTCTATCCGTCGTCGAATATCGGCGGCGGATGGGGATTTAATAAAATAATTCCCAAGTCGCAGTATAACTGGAGGTAAGAAGATGGATTTTAAACTTAGCGAAGAACAAGAAATGATAAGAAGCATGGCCCGTGATTTTACTGAGAACGAGATCGCTCCCTACGCTCAGGATTGGGATAAGAATGATGAATTTCCGCAAGCCACCATCGACAAGTTGTTCGATCTTGGTTTGATGACCATTGGCGTCCCGGAAGAATACGGCGGAGAAGGCCTGGATCACACTTCCCAGAACCTGATCCTGGAAGAGATCGCCCGCGGCGATGCCGGAGTGGCTACCACCCTGTGCGGCAACGCGCTGTTGGGCCCGGATCCGGTCTACATTGCCGCCAATCATGAACAGAAAAAATGGTGGTATGATCTGCAACTGCAGAAGGTTATGACCGGTTTTTGCTTAACAGAACCCGGGGCCGGTTCCGACGCCGGCAGTTTAGCTACCAAATGCAAGCAGGTGGGCGATGAGTATATCCTCAACGGGAGTAAACAGTTTATCACCAATGCACCGGTAGCCGGGCTGTTTACGGTATTTGCCACCCTGGACAAAAACCTGGGCTACAAGGGTATGTGCTGTTTTATGGTGGATGCGCATACCGAAGGAGTTACCATCGGCAAGCATGAGGAAAAATTGGGCATCAGAAGCTCGAAAACCGCCCCGGTGGTATTTGAAGACGTGCGGGTCCCAGCCAAAAACTTGCTGGGCAAGGAAGGCGACGGCTTTGCCATTGCCATGAAAACGCTGGATATTTCACGGGCCTGCGTTGCGGCCATGGCTACCGGTCTTTCCCAAGCAGCATACGAGGCAGCCGCCAAGTATGCGGTGGAAAGAATCCAGTTCGGTAAGCCGATCATCAATCTGCAGGCTATCGGATTTATGCTGGCGGATATGGCTATGGTTATCGAAGCGGGACGTCTCCTTTATCTATCCGCTTCCAATAAGCAGGATAGCGGTTTGCCGTATACCGAGGCAGCATCACTGGCCAAAGCTTTTTGCGGCGACAACTGCCAGAAGATTTGCAGCGACGCAGTGCAGGTATTCGGCGGTTATGGATTTACCAAAGAATATCCGGTAGAAAAATACTACCGGGACGCCAAAATCATGCAGCTTTATGAAGGCACTTCGCAAGTACAGCGGGTCGTTATCGCCAAAGACATTGCCAGACAGTTCAGCAAATAAGCAGGAGGTAATTATGTCACAATCAGCGTATGCCAATGGCGAAGATATAAAACAGTTTTATGCAAAACATGCGGCGCAATCATCCTATGATGATATTCAGAAACAGTATCGCGAAAAACTGACCACTCCGGAAAAGGCCGTTAAGGTAATAAAATCAGGCGATTGGGTGGACTATGGATTTTTCAACGGTTATCCTAAAGCGCTGGATCGGGAACTGGCAAAGCGCAGAGATGAATTACACGACGTTCATATCCGCAGCGGCATTTCACTGCCGCCGCTTCCCGAAGTGCCCCAGAGTGATCCGACCTTGGAACATTTTCAGTGGGATAGCTGGCATTTTGGCGCTTTTGATGCTCAATTGGCAGACAAAGGCATGGCCAGCTTTTCACCCCTTTTATATCATGAGGTTCCGGATTATTACCGCAAACATGAAGTCGAAGTAGACGTAGCGATGCTGCGGGTTACGCCCATGGACCAGTACGGATATTTCAATTTTGGGATCAATACTTCCCATTTGGAAGCCATATGCGAGAATGCCAAAATCGTTATTCTAGAAGAAAATGCAAATATGCCCTGGGTTTACGGATATCGCGGCCAGCATGTCCACATCTCCGATGTGGATTACGTCGTCCGCGGCGACAATGAATTGATGGCCGGACCAAAAGTGCTGCAGCCGACGGAGGCGGAGAAAAAAATCAGTCAATACCTGATGGAGAATATCCACGACGGATGCTGCATCCAGCTTGGCATCGGCGGGTTGCCGAACTATTTGGGCAAGCAGATAGCGGCGGCGGGTCTGAAGGATTTATCCGCCCATACGGAAATGCTGGCCGATGCCTATTATGAAATGTGGAAGGCCGGGTGCTTGAGCGGCAGGAAGAAAGAGATCGATCGCGGTCAGATCGTTTGTTCTTTTGCCTTGGGGTCTCAGGAACTGTATGAATTTATGGACCGCAATCCACAGGTCCAGTGCGCGGCGGTTGATTATACCAATAATCCGTTTGTCATCTCGAAGATTTCCAATTTTCGCTCCATTAACGCCGGCCTGGAAGTCGATTTTTACGGACAGGTTGCTTCCGAGATGCAGGGTTCCCGCCAAATTACGGGGACGGGGGGACAATGGGATTTTGTCTACGGCGCCTACCATTCCCAAGGAGGTATGAGCTTTATTTGTATGCCTTCCACTTATAAAGCCAAAGACGGAACCATACAAACCAAAGTCAAGCCACTTTTGACGACTGGAGCCGCCTGCACCGTTTCACGGCAGATGACCCACAAAATTGTTACGGAATACGGGGTGGCTGATATGAAATGCCAGTCGGTGTGGAAACGGACTGAAGCGCTGATTGACATCGCCCATCCGCAGTTTCGGGATGAATTGATCGGAGAGGCGCAAAAACTTGGCTTCTGGCATAGGACGAACAAAATTGAAGCCTAGTAAAACACGGGAACAATTTTGTACTAACGATGGATAAAACCACCATAAATCACACAATAAGTCTGGCGTTGATCTATTAACGAAATAAAAGCAAGGAGGAAAACACATGGAAGACAGATTTGACGCCATCATTGTGGGCGGCGGACTGTCAGGGTTGGCAGCGGCCTATACGCTGGCCGAGGCAGGACAAGAAGTTCTACTTATCGAGCGCGGCGATTACTGCGGCGCCAAGAATGTTACCGGCGGCAGAATGTATGTAAACCCCATCAAAGAGTTACTCCCGGATATCTGGAAGAAAGCACCCTTTGAACGCGGTATCGCCCATGAAGAAGTTTGCCTCATGTCAGAAAAGGGAAGCATGCTGCTGCGCTACTCCGGAGACGAATCAGCCCAGGAACCGTACCAGAGCTATAGCGTTACCAGAGCCAAATTCGATAAATACCTGGCCAAGCAAGCAGAACGAAAAGGCGCCAGCATCGTCGTTAAAACCCGGGCCGAGGATATTCTATGGGACAACGGCAAAGTCGACGGGATCGTTGCCAATGGCGATGAATTACGAGCCAACGTCGTTATTGCCTGCGATGGCGTACTGTCTTTCATAGCGGAAAAAGCAGGCCTGAGAAAACCAGGAGAAGCCAAACACTATGCAGTCGGTTTTAAAGAAATCATTGAGATGGATCAGAATTTATTGGCAGCACGTTTCAACCTAAAAGACGATCAGGGCGTCGCCCGCCTGTATATGGGAGACGTCACCCAAGGCAAGTTCGGCGGAGGCTTCCTATATACCAATAAAAACAGTATCAGCCTGGGAATCGTCATAGGCATTGCCGATCTGATCAACGAAGAACCACAGATCCCGGCCCCGGAAATGCTGGAACGCTTTAAAAACCGTCCCGAAGTAGCCGCCTTGATTGCAGGCGGAGAAACAGTAGAGTACTCCGGTCATGTAATCCCTGAAGGCGGCTACAAGCATCTGACCCCACTGTACGGCAACGGCATGCTAGTATGCGGTGACGCCGCCGGCTTTTCCATTAACAGCGGCGTAACCGTGCGGGGGATGGAATATGCCATTGCCAGCGGTTATTATGCGGCCAGGGCGGTCATACAAGCCAAAAACCAAAACGATTTTTCAGTTCGCGGACTTTCCTGTTACGAACAGCTTTTGCATGACAGCTTTGTCATGCAAGACTTTAAAACCTTTAAAGAGGTACCGGAAGCAATGGACCACAAGCGGCTCTTCACGTATTATCCAGAACTGGCCATCAATACGATGCAGAAAATGTATGAAATCCCTGACGGCCCCAAAGATCGGATCGTACCTACGGTAAAAGCAATGCTAGGTTTTAAGGACATCTGGGAGATACTGACCAAAGATGCAGGAAGGATGATGAAGCTGTGAGCGAGATAAAACCACCGATGAGCTTGAAGGCCAAGTTAGGTCTGGACGTTTTCAAACATGACAGCCAATTCCACATCCGCATCCTACCCGGAATGGAGAGAGATAAGAGGCTGCGCCGAGCCATCATGGTATGCCCGGCCGGTTTGTACTCCCTCAACGAAAAGGGGGAAGTAGAACTAAGTCAGGACGGCTGCCTGGAATGTGGAACTTGCAGAATTGCCTGCGGGCCGGAGGTGCTGGCCTGGTATTATCCGAATGGCGGCGCCGGGGTGCAGTTCCGCTTTGGCTAGGCATTACTATCATCTTCTAAAGCCCCCAGGAAAATTATTAATATCAATTTCCAGAGCATAAGCCCCTTTATTAAATTTGAACAATGGTGAGCATAAACCCATTCATAAAATTATTTCTTAAACAAGGAGGAAAAAGCCCATGAATATCGTGGTAGCCATGAAGCAAGTTCCCGATCTGGCCCAGATCAGGATCAAAGACAGAAAACCGATCATGGAAGATGTACCCTTCACCTTCGGCAGTCTTGACAAAAACGCACTGGAAGCAGGCGTACAACTGAAAGCAGCCGCCGGCGGCCAAGTCTATGCCTTGTCCATTGGCAATGAAGAACTGGAAGACACCATCAAAGAGGCCCTGGCCGCCGGCGCGGACCAAGCCCTGCTGCTGACCGATGATGATTACTCCGCCCTGGAGAGCGATCAGTCCGCCCTCCTTATTGCCGCCGGTATAAAAAGAATAGAAGATGCCGGCATCATCCTGCTGGGCGAAGGCAGCGGCGACAACTACAGCGGACAGATGGCCGGAAGGGTTGCCGAAATTTTAGGCCTGCCCGTAATCGGCTATGCCAAGTCCCTGGAATTGAATGGAACCACAGTAACCGCCGTCTGCAGTCTGGAAGACAGGGAAGAAACCGTACAGGCTCAGACCCCGGTGGTGATATCGGTTGTGTCAGATATTAATGAAATTCGCATTCCCGCGGTCACAGAGATTCTGAAAGCCGGGAAAAAGCCGAAAGAAGTGTTGGAAGGTGACGAGGTGGAAATCCAAGTTCCTGCCGCCGCCATCAAAACCCTTAACGCTTTAGCCCCGGAAAGCAATCGCAAGTGCATTGTCGTCAAAGACACGGCAGAACTGGTAGCCAAAATCAAAGCCGAGAATTTGTTGTAGGGAGGTGTTAAACATGGCAAACGTATTGATTTTTAGTGAAAATAACGCTTTGGCAGCAGAACTGCTGACCGCAGGCAGATTGATCGGAGAGGTAAAAGCAGTTTGTATTAATAACGCCGAACAGGCAGCCGCTTTGTCCGCGGCCGGCGCTGCAGTCTATACTGTCCAGCAGGACGGGCTGGTCATGGCCGACGCCGGCAGCGTCGCTTCCATTTTAAAACAGGCAGCGGAGCAGTTAGGAGCTGCAGTGATACTGCTTTCTTCCAACCGCCGCGGTAAATTAATCGCGGGGACCTTAGCCCAGAAGCTGCAAGCCGGTTGTTTGACCGGAGTGAATAGCCTAAAACTGGACGGCGACAAAATTGTCTGTCAGCGTAATGTGCTGGGCGGAGCCGTAGTCGCAGATCAGACGGTTATCAGCAGCACCCAGGTCATCGCGGTGGCGCCGAAAAGCTTTGCCCAGGCGGAAGCAGCCGGCGGGGGCAGCATCCAGGCCCTGGACGTAAACGGCGCCACCGCCGGACTGGTATTTGTTTCCTCCCAGCCTAAGGAGGGAGATTCGGTGGATATCAGCGCCGCTGATATACTGCTGGTGCTGGGCGTCGGAGTAGATGATCAGGGCATGGTAGCGGTGGCCGAAGAACTGGCCGCCCAGCTGGGCGGTGCGGTGGCTTGCACCAAGCCGGTAGCGACGGACCGCAAGTGGTTTGACGAAGAACGTATCGTCGGCATCTCGGGCAAGACCTGCAAGCCGAGCCTGGCCATTCTGTTCGGGATATCGGGTCAGGTACAATTTTATGCCGGCATCCGTGACGCCAAAGTGATCGCTTCGGTCAACAATGACGACAACGCGCTGATTGCCGGCATGGCGGATTATGTTCTGTGCGCTGACGCCCAGGCGGTTATCCCGGAGTTAAAGAGCATCCTATAGAGAAAGCAATCATCCAGGAATAAAGGCAACAGATTCATATCTTAAATCATTTAATAAGGTTTTTGCAGAGTATTTCTCTTCGGCTCTATCTCTTCAAAAAATGAGCGGAAACTTTTCATCTTGATAATAATAGGGGCTGCTTGTCGGTTACTGTGCTTTATTCCGTTTATATCCCGTCTTTGCCTACGGCAGGATAATGCAGCCTCTATTATTTGTTTTATTTGCAATCATTTTCAAGACACATTTAAATGCCGAGGATAGTGCTAAAAATAAAACCGGACCGAATTTTCTATTTGGTCCGGTTTTATTTCTATTTATCGCATTCATATCGCATCTGTGGGGCCGGAAACATCATATCGCCCATGTCTCCCGGATATTTCTGTAATTTATTCCGGCCTGTAACGGAAAAATGGAATTTCAAATTGGGGGATTGGCAGCGGATCATTTCTAATTTCGTGGTTCCAATCCTGTTAGCCAAAACGGAATTGTACGCCGCTCCCCCCGGTCGGATAGTGCCATTCCAAGACTTCGTTTCCGCAGGCCAGCAGGCAGGTGCCGCATTCCAGGCAACCGTCGACACTCAGTTCCACATCCCCCTGATCGTTCTCACTGTATAAGCCGGCCGGACATACTATAATGGCTTTCTTTAACCGTGTATCTCTTTCTTTTCCCGGTATAATTGTAATGTGAAAATCCTTGTTCTCTTTAAATACGTCCAATCCCAATTTGGCTTTTAATCCTATGGCTTCACTCATATTTTCATCATCCTCTTCGCTATCTTCGCCAGTTTCCACAGCTCGCTCAAACTCAAATAATTTTTAATCGTGGGATATATTTTGTTTTTGGGCCCTGCAGAAACTCCATAAAGATCTCTCATAACATTGCCAGCCAATTCCGGGACGTAATTGAAAAGCGGAGGATATTCCAATACATCCAGAGATTCTTTGAAGCTTTGGAAATCCTGCAAAACAAAACTATAATTTAACAATTTTTCATAGATTGATAAGGTTGCTTTACTATAATCGTTTTTCCCTTTCGCCTGCAGTACTGTCTGGGCAGCATAATAACCGCTGGCCATGGCATATTCCATACCCCGCACCGTAACGCCAATGTTCATGGATAATCCTGCCGCGTCGCCGGCTACCAGAATACCGTCGCCATAAAGTTTACCCATGACTTTCAAACCGCCCTCGGGGATTACATGGGCTGCGTATTCCACCGTTTGTCCCCCTGCAATCAACCGTGCTATTTCCGGTCTTTGTTTGAAGGTATCCAGCAGTTCCGGAGCTTTGATCAGTTTATCTTCAGTCAGCGCATCAATCCCCACGACGATACCCAGACTTATGCTTTCCTTATTGGTATAAAGGAATCCGCCGCCAAATTTTCCGGCTGTTACATCTCCCATAAAGAGTCGCGCGGCGCCCTCATTTCCTCCTAGATTAAAGCGATTATCTATTGTTTGGCTGTCAAGCTCTATTATTTCTTTGAAGCCCACCGCGTAATTTTTTGATAGTGCCGGCTGGCGCAAACCCGCTTTTTGAGCAACAAATGATAATACGCCGTCGCAGGCAATGACCACATTGGCCCGCAGCTCTTCTCCCCCCGCTATTACACCCTTTACTTTGCCATTTTCTATAATAAGGTCGTCCACTCTGCTCTTATTGACCATCATGGCGCCTTTTCTTTCCGCCTGTTTGGCAAACCATTTATCAAATTTACCTCTTAATACGCTGTAACTCTGATAAGGTTCAATAGCCAATTCTGAACCGTCATACCTTACGGTCAAGGAACGCTCCTTGTCCATGATACATACTTCTTCATGGGCAATACCTCTCTCTAGGGGGGCTTTTGCCCACAGGTCCGGAAAAAGATCTCTGATCGGATTTACATAGATACGTCCGCCGGTTACATTTTTGGCGCCTGGATAGTCGCCTCTTTCCAATACCAATACTTCGAGGCCTTCTCCGGCCATAGTATAGGCAGCCGCCAGGCCGGCTAAGCCGGCCCCCACAATTATCGCGTCAAACTGACTTTCTTCACTCATTGCCTTACCCTCCTAGACTGCGTTTTAAAAAAAGTTTAGATTTTGCCCAGGATCTGATGGGCCAGAATGATCTTCTGGATATCGATAACGCCTTCGCTCTGGGGTCCCATGATGGCGTCGCGATAGATTCTAGCAATCTTGTAGTCCTCCATCAAACCATAAGAAGCGTGGACATCCACCGACTCGCGCACGGCCGCAAAACAGTTTTCCGCCAGAATTACTTTGGTCTTGGCGACTTCCGCCCTGAACTCGTCCTCGTCGCCATGGTTATTGGCTAAAGCGGCCAGGCGATAGCCCACCCATTTGGAGGCTTCATAGCGCATGGCAATGTTGGCTATGTGTACCTGGATCGTTTGAAATTTGGCAATGGGTTTGCCGCGGTGCATTTTTTCCTGGGCGTATTTCACCGCTTCTTCGTAAGCAGCCAGGGTCAGTCCCAGGGAAACAGAGTTGAGGCCCAGTTTGCCGTAAGCGATTCCAAACTGCAGGATCTTGTAGCCCTGTCCTACTTCCCCCAGCACGTTTTCAACCGGAACTTTTACGTCTTTCAGATAGACGTCGCACAGAACATTCCCGTGCCATCCCTGTTTATGCCAC
>DATMYB010000347.1:0-3675 GCA_035561215.1 Syntrophomonas sp.
AAGAACAGGGTCGCCCATTCCACCGATAGCAGCGCTTCTTCCGGGTTTTCACGGGTCACCAGCATCAGCAGGGCGGCGCCGGTAATGGCTATGGTGGCGGATTCCAGTCCCAGATACTGATGGGTGACAAATCCGATAATAACAATGGCGATTACGCTCAGGGAAGTTTTCATCAGCTTGGGGTCGGTAATGGCCTCCCCGGCATCCATAGCCATCAGTCGGGCCTGGTTTTCCTCCGTGGTTTGCAATTTCTTTTGATAGATAAATTTCAATATGATGATCGTAACGATAAACACGACGATAACGACCGGAGTCAAATTTTTAACAAAGTCCATGAAGCCTAAGCCGGCCGCGCTGCCGATCATGATGTTGGGCGGATCGCCAATCAGGGTGGCCGTCCCGCCGATGTTGGAAGCAAGTATTTCGGCGATGAAGACCGGCACCGGATTGATCTCCAGGGCCGCGCAGATCGAAATCGTAACCGGTACCACCAGCAGCACGGTGGTGACATTGTCCAGTAGAGCTGAAGCAACCGCCGTAACGATGCTCAGGGCGATCATGATTTTGACCGGGTCTCCGCCGGTGGAATGAGCCGCTTTGATGGCTACATATTCGAACACACCGCTTTTACGGGTAATCCCCACAATGACCATCATGCCGAATAAAAGTCCGATCGTATTAAAATCAATATAATTGATGGCTTCATGCTGATTTACGACACCCAGCACAATCAACAGCGCCGCGCCCAAAAGTGCAATTACGGTACGATGAATTTTTTCCGAAATGATCACCGCATACACAATGAGAAAAAGAATTCCTGCGAACCAAATTTGCCAATCCATAGTACATCTCCTTTACGTCATTTAAATACAGATATTCCCAATATGCATTAAACGATTGCCACTCCTGAAGATACAGGGTCGCACCGATCCCCTGTCTTACTGCTCTTACCTCTCAGGAATGGCAGCGCCTCAAAAATCAGCCCTATTACACCCATAGGTTTTTTGTCTGCGACAGGTTATCGTTCCTCCTCGTAAAGTCCGTATTTATGCAGCAGACGCACTACCGTGGGTTGGGACACCCCCAGCACGGAAGCAGCCTTGCGTGTGCTGCCGCACCGTTTCATTGCCCATAATAGCATGTTTTTTTCCAGTTCATCCTTGCACTTGTGCAAGGTACTCGCTTCGAAAGAAGGCAAGCCGTTTAAATAAGTCTGCACCGCTTCCTCTTCCATAAAAGAAGGCAGTACGTCTTTGCCGATGGAATCTTCCGTACAGGTCAGGACCAGCCTTTCCATAATATTTTCCAATTCCCGCACGTTCCCCGGCCATTCATACTTAGTAAAGGATTGCAGCGCCTCTGGGGAAAAACTTTTGTTCATTTTATACTTCTTATTGAATTTATCGAGGAAATAATTGGCCAAAGGGACGATATCATCAATCCGTTCCCGCAGAGGGGGGATCTGAATGGGAATCACATTTAGCCGGTAATAAAGGTCTTTGCGAAATCTTCCTTTCTTGACCATCTGCTCCAGGTCCTGATTGGTGGCGGCAACGATCCGGATGTCCACATGTATGGGCTTGATGCCCCCTACCCGCATCATGTTATGCTCTTGAAGAACGTGCAAAAGTTTTGATTGCATATGCAGAGGCAGTTCCCCCACCTCATCCAGGAACAGAGTACCGCCATTAGCCACTTCAAACATGCCCTGCTTGCCTTTTTTTCGCGCCCCGGTAAAAGAGCCTTCTTCATAGCCAAACAACTCTGACTCCATTAATGTCTCTGGGATAGCGCCGCAATTGACCCGGATAAAAGGGCCGTTGCTACGCTGGCTGACCTGATGAATAAAGGAGGCCACCACATCCTTACCCACGCCGGATTCTCCCAGCAATAAAAGGGTTACATCGGATTTCGCTGTTTCTGCGGCAATTTTAAGCTTATCCTTCATGGCCTGACTGCGGGCGATAATTCCTTTGTCATCAAGATTCTGGCTCCGCAAGAACTTCAGTTCCTCCTGAAAACGTTGATTGATCTTTTGACTCTCTTCCAGCTCTTTGCGGTATTGATCCAGTTCTGTGATGTCTCGCACATTGGAGATAATGCGCCAGATAGCGCCGTTTTCCCCAAACACAGGAGTTGCGGATACCAGTGCTTTTTTGCCGGTCTTGGTCTGATAAATAATCGTGACCGGCTTTCTTTGCTCAATAACATGAATCGCTGCAGAATCGGTATAAATTCCTTTGGCGACAATTTCATACACCGATTTGCCCAGTACCTCTTCGCGCCTAGTTCCGGAAAAGTCCTCCCAAGATTTGCTAACCCTTAAAGTCATCCCCTGTCCATCCATAATCCATAGTCCATCATGAGAGTTGCCCAGGATAGCTTCCAACTCTTTTTCATTTTCTACCGCTGCCTGCAGCTTTTGCTTAGCCTCCTCCTGCTGGGAAACATCCGAATAAACGCTGAAGCCCCCCGTCGAATGCCCATTTTGCGACAAAGGATAATGATAAGAAAGCAAAAATTTACCCCCGCGCCGTTCAAATCTGGGGCCGTTCTCTCTGCCGCTCCTGACCACATCTGTTAAAGGAGAACCAGGAATTATGGTCGTCAGTCGTTTTCCCTGGATTTTATCATTGGTGACTGAAAATAGTTTTTCCATAAATGGATTGATTTCTTTTATCCGTAACTCGTGATCAACGATAATAATCCCCATGGTAAAAGACGATAAAATAACATCCAGCATGTTTCCTGCCGAATAAGACCGCATATGTTCCACCTCATGTCACCTCCGACCGTTATAAACGCATGTAACTGGCTGATTTACGCTGCAAAACAGGGTAATAGGGCCTGTTCAAGTTCATCCGTTTCGTTCTTCAACGGCGGTTCTGAGAAATACGCTGCTCACCTTCAGGGTCAGTCCCGTCGTCCCATGAGTGCCGATCATCCACAGCATCGCTGAGGATTAGTTATTTCCGGTCTGAATTATATCTAGCCATACAAATGAGGAAAAAAGCTTTCCTCCTGGCAGTACTAGAAAAACTCCATTTTCGCAGTCTTTTCCACACCTTGATGTCTCCCTTCATCCGATGAAGACCACTTCCCGATCCGGCTGCAAAACCGTCCAGGATAAAACTATTATCCTTTCAATCGCTCCTTCCGGCGGTTAAGCCAACCGAACAACCCATCCGACTGATATGTTTCCGGATAGCGGCTTATACCGCTGAGGCCTTTAATAACGTATCAGGCAGTGGCTTCGGTATGCTGCAGATACTCCTTCCATAGGGAAATACTTTCGGCCGCCTCGCCTTCATTCATCTGACCGATGGCAAAGCCGGCATGAATCATCACATAATCCCCCAGTTGAACCTCGGGCACCAGATCAATACACACCTCCACCTCAACGCCCAAGTTCTGTACCCAGGCGGAATTCCGTTCACGATCAATGGCCGTAATTTTCATGGGCACTGCCAAGCACATTCCGTTTCACCTCCTGTAGTCGGTTAATGGTTACCCGGAAGAATCCTGCCATCATTGGCAGCCAGCCTTGGGATGATAATAAACCGGATAACTTCTTTGCAAAAAAAGGGTCTCTTTAGGTAAGAAATTATTCCTTGAATGTTAATAATTAAATTGAAAAATAAATATTTTTTTCACAACTATGCTCATTATATAAAA
>DATMYB010000348.1:0-3593 GCA_035561215.1 Syntrophomonas sp.
GCTGGTACAGTGAGTTCTGGTTCTGATTATTATTGCCTTTTAATAAGGTTATTGGTTCATGTCCAATAAAATCAATAAATGGAGGTATTATTATGAATCAAACAGATGAAGCTGCATTGAAGGCTGGAAAGAATACGCGGCGTATTCGCGGCAAGCATTTGACGATAGCTGTAGCGTGTTGCCTGATTGCCGCTTCCGCGGCGTCGTATTCTACTTTTTTTTCTTTCTTCCTTGTCCCCGTCTCTACAGCGTTAAACATTGACCGGATGGCCTATTCTTTTATTATGAGCGTTGTGTCAATAACAGGACTGATCTTCGCAATTGTTTGGGGGCAGCTGCTCGGTAAAGTAGGGATCAGAAGAGTTATCCTGATCTGCTGCACAATAACAACCGTTTGTTTCCTCGGGTTTGCCTTTGCAACGAATATAACCTTCTTTTACATCCTGGCTGCGATTATGGGTATCGGCACTGGCGGAGGCACCACACTGTGCGCTGCAACTCTGGTTTCCATCTGGTTTCAGGAGAAACGCGGGCAGGTTATGTCGATTGTTATGGCTTGCATCAACATCGGCGGCGTAGTGGGAGGATTCGTGATACCGGCTTTTATCGCTTCTTTTGGCTGGCAGATGGGTTACATTATCGTAGCTGTTTACTTCTTTGTTCTCACAATTCCTGCAGGGATTTTCATGGTCAGAAACAAGCCGCAGGATGTGGGCCTGCTCCCGTTTGGCGTAAAAGATGCGGCGGCGGCTGACGGCGCTGCGCACGGGCATGGCGACGACGACCTTCCCGGCATCAGCTTTGGCCGTGGCATGAAAAGCCCGACATTTTATCTGCTGTTCCTCGGCATAGCATTTTTGGGATTCCCCGCTTCTTTTATTCAACATATATCGGCATTCGGCACGGACCAGGGCCTGACTCCTGAATGGGCAGGTATGCTGATTGTAGTTGTAAGTTTGGCCAGTATTGTCTGTACCATTATTGCCGGTCAAATCAATGATAAAATAGGCCCCATGAAAACAACTCTCATTTTGGAGATTCTGTTTGCCGTTTCCTTTTTGGCATTCTTTCTGGTCACAGGATTTGTACCGCTGCTGATTACCGGCATCGTTTTTTCCTTTGGCCTGGGGTTTACAGCCGTGATGCCTCCCATCCTGGTTGGAACACTTTTCGGACCAAAAGATTTCAGCAAGTATTTCGGACTTCTGACGCCCGCCATGGCAATCGGCTTTGTTGTCGGCACCCCGCTTCTGGGTTCCATCTATGACCAGAACCATAGCTACAATTTTGCTTTTATACTCTGCATTATATTCATTGCCGCAGGCGTTGTCTGCATTGCGTCATGCCTCAAAGCATCCAAAAAGCTCTGGGCAGAATTGCAGCAAACGAAATAATTGCGAGTTTCGCAATTATTAAAACCATAGGGCATCTCTAAAAGATGTCTCATGAATTATATGAAGGAGGAATCAACAATGTCGTCGAATGAAGAAATGAACAAAATGTACAGTCCGCTCCCCAAGATGTCCCTGGCGTCCAGGGGCCGCAAGTCCATCAGCTACCTGCAGAAAATGAAGGACGAGGGTAAGCTCATCGTACAGATGTGCCCCGCCGGCAGAGACCCGTATTGGACCATGGCCGCCGAAATGGCCGGTTGCGACATCTGCCGCCTGCCCTCAAGCGGCGGCACGGGCGGCCCCGAAATGTCGATTGAACACGCCCCTTTTACTCTCAGAAGCGTACGTCAGGTCGCTCCGAACATCCACATCAACTTCGTCATGGAGACACCCACCTTCGCCTCCAAGGAAGACGCGTTAAGGTACGGCTCCATATACATGGCGACCGGCGCCGACTCCTTGCTCCCCATGGGTGTCAACAACGAGACGCTGAAGTACATGGCTGACAACCATCTGGTCGTGTTCGGTCACGTCGGCGCCCTGTCCGGCTGGCAGACCTTGAAATGGGGTACCTACCGGCGCTTGGGCAAGACCGCCGAGGACGCCATGCGGATATTCCGGCAGGCGTATGAGTATCAGGAGAATGGCATGCTGGCCATGAGCATAGAGCTGACCCCCTTCGAGGTCACGAGGGCCATCGCGAAGAAGCTGCGCGTACCCGTGATCGCCATCGCCGCAAGCGGCGGCGCCGACGGTTACGAGATGGTGGACATGGACACCTTTGGCATGATGGCTTCGCCCGCTACTCACGCCAAGACCTATGCCAACTTCTTCAAGTGGGCCAGCGACGCCTACGGCGCGTGGGCCAATGACGTCCGCACCGCCGCGTACCCCGAGGACAAGCACGGCTTCCACATGGATGAGGCGGAGCTCGATAAATTCATGAACACGCTGGAGCAAAAGTATTGAACGACAGCGAACAAGACGATTTGAATTCATTGTGGGGAGAAACCCAGGATTGGAGGATTTAAGCTGTGGAAAATCTTTATAGTTTTGATCCGATCTATCAAAAAATGTTGGGGATCGATATCAACGGCGCGGATTTTGGCATCGTAAAAGTTGAGGGTGGTAAAAACGCCAAACCTCTGAAGGATCTATTGGATCTGTCCGGTAAGGTTGCAATTGTTACCGGCGGTTCCAGAGGTCTGGGATTTTGCGTTGTTAACCGTTTATGCGAGGCTGGGGCAAGCGTCGTAATTGCAGACATTGCCGTTGAATTTGCGAACGCGGCGATAGAGTTTTTTAATTCCAGGAATTACAAAACAGAGTTTATAGAAACCGACGTGCGTTATTTGCGGCAAATTGAGGCTGCCGTTGATTTTGCAGTAAAAAAATTCGGCAAGGTAGACATTCTGGTGAATAATGCAGCCATCTTCACCCAGCAAAAGTTTTTGGATTTAACGGAAGAAACCTGGGATGATACGGTTGATACCGATTTAAAGGGAACTGTGTTTTTTACACAGGTGGTTGCCCGGCAAATGGTGAAACAGGGCCCAGGCGGAAAAATTATCAATATCGCATCGATTGCCGGAGTATCCGCAGAAACACCATACGGCTGCATGGTGCCATATGTAGCTGCTAAATCCGGTGTTGTGGGAATCTCCCAGTCCTTGGCAAAGGAATTGAAACCCATGGGCATCAACATTAATTGTGTATTGCCGGGGGGCATGATGTCCCCAGGAGGGGCGCATATGACAAGAACGCCGGAAATTGTTGCGCTGTCTGAAGCCAATCCCGGGGCTCCTATTACCGATCCGGATGACGTGGCGCGAGTCGTATTTATGATGGCAACGGAAATCAGTAACTACATGCACGGCGCAACTGTGGTTGCCGATGGCGGAGCCAGATGGTTTATACAAAAATAAAATACGCGATTCGTAAGTCTTAGAAGCCTCCTGCGTGAACATCGCAGGAGGCTTATTTTTATCATGCAGGAATTACCGTGGCGCAGCCGTTTTTCATGGCGACTAAGGCGCGCTCTTCACTCTGTAATCATTCATTAATTTCAACAGCAGTTCCTGACGGTTCGACACATTCAGCTTTTCATGCAGGTTTGCAATATGTTTGTATACCGTCGGCAAGCTTAAGAATAAATTATTGCTGATATGTACCGGGGTCATTCCCTTACATAATAATTCC
>DATMYB010000349.1:0-5131 GCA_035561215.1 Syntrophomonas sp.
CATAATAACAGGGCTGTCTCAAGAACATTAAGACAGCCCTGTTTATTCGATAAACTATTATTTGAGGGAATTTAGAGTTTATGATAACAGTCAGTTTATGTATGATCAATCACATCGACTTCATGGCTATTCTTAGTCCTATTGCAAAATAAAAAGAGGATCTACTATGGCATAGCTGTTAATCTTTGAAATTAACAGCTCCATGGGGAGGAGGCGGGATTCGGCGGGCGCTCCTGCGGAGCGGCTTCGCTCTGATTGAACATGGGGGCAAGCTCCCAACCCCCCGGTGGGTTCGAATCCCTTCCACCAGAGAAATAAAAAACCGCGCTCGATTTGTTCTGCGCGGTTTGTTATTTCTCTGCTGATCGTCATCACTTAAATTTCCGCTGCCTGGAAACGGAGTAGAAGGTTTATCGCGATATCTTTTCATCCATGCAACGTGTTTTCATTTACCCCCAGTTCGGCTGCCACTCTGGCTACAGGAGCGCCACTACTCAGAACCCTTTTAACAGCTTCCATTTTGAACTCTAGGCTGTACTGTTTCACCATATTTTCCCCTGTCTTGATGTTTAGTATACTACACGTTTTTACTGTCCATCAAACGGGGTACGCTGCAGTCCATATCCTCATGAAATTTGAAAATTTTCATGTTCAAACGTACTAGGATTATTGGCAGTATATCAATACCGCGTCCCGCAGGAATGCCGCGCAGCCAACCGCAATTTTATCATAATACGCGGTAAAGCGAGGATCGTCCACATACATTTGTGTCACGCCGATATGGGCTTCCTTACTGTACTGATCCCAAAAGAAGCATAGCCATTTTTTATGCAGCTCGCATGCTTTTTGCGCGAGTTCGCCTGCGGGGTCACCCTGTTCAAAAGCGGCTTTCAGCGTCTCGTTCAGCTCAACCGACAACTTTTCAACCTCGGCATACTGCTCCTTGCTCATTCCCTTAACCTTAGCATTGGAACGGTCGACGACATCATCGCCATATTTTGCTCGGATTTCCTCGCCGAACTGCCGCTCATTGTCATCGACCAGCTTCTGAATGAAGCCGTCGAATTTTTCCTGATCACTCATAACAGTTTCTCCTTTCGCCGTCTTTATGGTTTTTTCCACATTGGCGATCAATAGATTTAGTTGTTTTTGCTTGGCGAGCAGGGCTGACAGGTGGCTTTCCAGTGCCGTCTGCCCATCAAAGTTTTTAGAGGATAGAATTCTCTTGATTTCCTCAAGGGATACGCCAAGTTCACGATAAAAAAGGATTTGCTGCAGCCGATCAACTTCCTTTTGCCCGTAGATACGATAACCATTTGAACTCATCCGTACAGGTGAAAGCAGACCGAACTCATCGTAATATCGCAGCGTCCGCGTGCTGACTCCTGCTAATTTCGCCAGTTTATTGATGGTGTACTCCATTTACTTACCTTCCTGCAAAACAAGCATAAACTATTACGTAACGTCAATGTCAATAGCTTTCAAAAATTTTTTAACCCTCTGCGCGCCGTGAGCAGACGCAAGCCGCCGCGGGGAAAAGGCATTTCGCCCGAGGACATCAAAGCAAGCAAGCGGAGCGTCCGAAGGGCGCGGAACCCAGAAAGAAGCGGCAAAAAATTTTTGTTTATTCATATGGAATCTCCAGCCGGAAATAGTCTTTACCATTTTCGGCATACTATCATCAGGAGGTGTTTACATGGATATGCGCTTTGACGCGGTGTATTATGAGCCGGATGCGCTTGATTACAAGCTGGGACGGCTGCTGCAGAGCAAATACGCAAACCTGCCCTGGATACAGATAGAAAGTCATAACCGTATACCGGAAATGACAGCGGCGGACAACCGAGACTTTCCTAAGCTGAAAAACCATCTGATCATCGGAATCAGAAAGACACACCGATATGTGCCGAATCATAAAGTTTCCGACTGGTTAGTGCCGTATACATCCTCTGGCTGCAAAGCTATGTGCTTATACTGCTATTTGGTATGCAATTACAACAAATGCGCCTATTTACGTCTGTTTGTCAACCGTGAGCAAATGCTGGACAGGCTGCTTAAAAAGGACGCAGCCGCTCCTGTACCGCAAACCTTTGAGATTGGCAGCAACAGCGATTTGCTGCTGGAAAACGCAATAACGGATAATTTATCCTATACAATCGAGCGTTTCGCGCGGGAAGGCCTCGGGAACCTGACGTTCCCGACAAAATTTGATATGGTAAATCCGCTGCTTAATCTTGACCACCAAGGAAAAACCATATTCCGTATGAGCGTAAACCCGGAGGAAATCATACGCCGCATAGAACTGGGCACCTCACCACTGCCCGCAAGAATCCGCGCGCTTAACAACGTGGCAAAAGCAGGATATCCGGTGGGACTGCTGATTGCCCCCGTGATCCTGCTTCCGGGCTGGAAGCGCCTGTACGGAGAACTGATAGAGCGCCTGGCGGATGAGCTGAGCGGTACGGTTATTCACAACGGTTTCATAGAGATTATACTGATGACGTACAGCTTTGTACAAAATATTATTAACACGGAGGCGTTTCCCAATGCCGTACAACTTTTTGACCGGGAAACTATGACCGGGCGCGGGCGCGGCAAATACTGCTACCGAAACGATATACGGGCCGAGGCCGAGGCCTTTTTACGGGAAAAGCTGTCACGACAGTTAGCGACTATGCCCATACTGTATATTTCCTAGTGCTTTTCATCCAGTATTGCTCACTCCTCCGCCTTGCCCTGCAAAAATTTTTCTCGGCGGATAAAATAAACTTTTAGATCTAACAAACTACTAGAATGAAAGATGTTTCGCTTAGTCGGTTTGGAGATTCCCCGTCTCCATAATAAGCATGTAGGTATTCACCTTTGGTATACATTTTGAATATATTAAAGAAAACCGCCCCGCTGTGAGTGACAGACGACCGGGAGAAAAGAGGGACGAAGATGAATGACAAGGGTCTGATTCGTTATGTGTTTGCCAGCAGCCATACCACCGAAGGATATTATACATTTATACCCGAACTGATCAGAGAGTTGGAGCGGGTCTATATTCTTAAAGGAGCCCCCGGTTCAGGCAGATCTACCTTTATCCGTCTGGTGGGGGAGGAACTGGCGGAGCAGGGGCTGGAGGTGGAGTTCTGGATTTCGGCGCTGGATTCCATTACCCCGGACGGGGTCTATATCCCCCGTTTGAATCTGGCGGTGGTGAACGGAAGCCTGCCGGTTCGCATCGATCCCCGCTATCCGGGCGTGAAGGAATACTTGATCAATCTGGGGGATTATTGGGATCAGGACGCGATAAACGCGCAGCGGGCACAGATTATCGAACTGGTCGATCGCATCGAACTGTCCCAGCAAAAAGCCCACGCCTTGCTCAAGGAATTGGGCCGGTTGAGAGCGGAGCGGCGCCGTTTAAATTCCCGGCATATCAATCTGGAAAAAATGGACCAACTGGTAAAGCGTCTGGGAAAGGAAATTATCGAAAACCGTCCCGGAGAAAAGCATTACTTTGCCGGGGTATTGACTATCGACGGCCTGGTTGATTACGTACAGGAGCTGAGCCGCAATTGCCAGAAACGCTATATATTTAAAGGAGCGGCCGGCAGCGGCAAAAGTCTGATCATTGCGGAATTGGCCCGTACCATTAAAGAGAGCGGTTACTTTCTTGAATATTATCATTGCGGATTGGAAGTGGATAGTCTGGCCATGGTAATCATCCGCAACCTGCAAATCGCGCTGGTCGAAGCTGGTCCCGCCGAAATTCCGCTCAAACCCTGGGATGTGGTAATCGATTTAGATCAATATATGGATGGCAGCCATGAGGAACAAGGCCGGGAGGATGGCAACGACAGCAGGAACCTGGAGAACCTGTTGCTGGAAGCGCGGTGTCAGTTGGAGAAAAGCAGTTGCAGTCAGCAGGAACTGAAGAAAATTTACGCCGGAGCCATGGATTTTGCCGGTCTGGACAAAATCCGTACGGATCTTATCGCTGCTGTCAGGCTCGGCCAGTTGTAACCGGAAAAATATATGTATTTGCAGAACTGCTGGTCAGGGCAGTTATAGAGCTTCCAAAAAGACGGATAGCTGCGTTGCACTATGCTGAAAGCAAAAAAAACGCACTTCCAGCAAGTCGTAGGCGACGCTGGAAGTCCTGATTGCACTTATACCAAAAGTGAAGCTCTCTTCAATCGGAATACCTTATGTACGCCTCAATTTTAGTCTGACGTCTCTATGGTACTCAGTCAAAAACCCCGTTGTAACGGGGTTTTTGACCTTGAACATGAATCCTGCTATATATGATTTCTCCCATCATATCTCATTTTGTAATTTATCTTACAGTCCATCCTCCGTCAGCTCTTATAACTTCACCGTTCACAAAACTGGAATCATCTGAAGCGAGGAACAATGCTACAGTGGCAATTTGCATGGGATCTGCAGCTGGTGGAGCTTTTCCACAGTCTCCGAGCGCCTGGCCACCTAAGGAATGTAGGTTTGTAATCGTATTTTGGATGCTGGTAGCTACCCCGCCTGGGGCTATGGCATTGGAACGAATATTCCCATACATACCGTAAGTGCCGGCAATATTTTTCGTCAAGCCTATCAGTCCGTGTTTAGACGCTACATAGCCGGCTCCTCCGCGGGTTCCAAACAAACCGCCTACCGATGCGTTATTAATGATAATGCCGCCTTTTTCCTGCTTCTCCATAACCTTGACTGCGGCCCGGGCTGCTTTGAAAGGACCGGTAAGATTAACGGCAATTACCCGATCCCATAAAGCATCATCGTAATCACCTACCGGGATAAAGTTATCGACTATACCGGCGTTATTGACCAGTACATCTAAGGAACCATACGTTTTAACTGCGGTATCAACCATGTTGTCGATGTCTTCCTGCCTGGCCATGTTAGCAAACACCCCCGTCGCTTCGCCTCCATTCCCCTTAATTTCTGCAATAACGCTGGCAATCGCTTCTTCATTGATATCCGCAACAATTACCTGGGCTCCTTCGGTCGCGAATAAAACTGCGATGGCCTTTCCCATACCAGATGCAGCTCCGGTAACGACTGCTGTTTTTCCTGACAACTTCATTTTTTTCCCTCTCCTTCAATATTAATTAGTCTAAAGCACTTATTG
>DATMYB010000350.1:0-3709 GCA_035561215.1 Syntrophomonas sp.
TCACTGTTGTTAATTTGTGCCTACTGGAAAATGATACCGAAAATTAAAAATATGATCCCACTGCCAAAACTTATAATTCGTTAGTTGAATGTATAAGTATTCCATCGCCAGACTCCGCATGGGAAACACCCAGTGCTCCCCCATGCTGCTTCAAGTGCTCCTTCATGTTTATACATTCAACCTGATTAAATCAGTTTTTTGCAGTGGGATCAAAATATTATTTTCACCGTAATGCGTTTATTAACGCACCGGAGCAATTATCTGGCGGATCACAAACCCGACTTTGTTTAAAATGCGATACGAACTATGTTGCTTCCGTTTTCAAAGGAATATTCCGCAGATTTGGTTTTCGTTACCGCCAGCTTGACCGAAAGGTCGTCGCCGCGTTCCAGCGGATTGTAAGCTTTACCTTCCCAGACCATGGTGGCTTCACATTCAACTCCGTTCTCATTGCAGGCAGCATCAAAATTCAAGCAAAAATCTGTATCGGGCAATGCCGGCAAAATAATAGATACGCACAGTTCCTCATAAATTTGCTGAAATTTCAATATCCGTCCTGAAGATAGCGCCTGTCTATGGGCAAATTCGTCGATGTCGTTAGCCATGGCCACAAAATCAAAATCCTTGGATTTGATTTCCCGGTGGAAAGTTCGCAGCCGCTTGACAAAAATCCGAGTCAGTTCCCTCTTAGGAGAGTTGAATACCTGTTCCGGGGGACCTTCTTCATATACAATGCCCTGATCCATATAAAATACCCGCGTGGACACATCCCGGGCAAATTTCATTTCGTGAGTGACAATTACCATGGTAAGCCCTTCTTTGGCAAGATTACGAATGACCGCCAGCACTTCGCCCACCATGGTCGGGTCCAAAGCGCTGGTCGGCTCGTCAAAAAGCATGATCTCCGGCCGCATGGCCAGCGCTCTTACGATAGCCACCCGTTGTTTCTGACCGCCGGAAAGTTCATCCGGATAATTTTTGGCCTTTTCCGCCAGGCCCACTGTTTTCAGCAATCTCATGGCGTCATCGTAGGCCTCCTGCCGGCTGAGTTTCAAAAGGTCAACGGGGGCCAACATGATATTCTCGATTACAGTCAGGTGGGAAAACAAATTAAAAGACTGAAAGACCATACCCATTTTTTGCCTGATCTTGGCAATATTGCAGTTTTCATCGCAGATGTTCTCTCCATCGACCCAAATCTCACCGGAGGTAGGCGTTTCCAATCCGTTGAGACAGCGCAAAAATGTGCTCTTGCCGGTACCCGAGGGACCGATAATAGAAATAACCTCGCCCTTGCTGATAGATGCATTGGCATCCGTCAGGGGCGTTACGTTGGGATACTCTTTGCGGAGTTTCTTAACCTCGATCATAGCTCCTTCACCCCCTTGACTTTGCGGGATCTTAGCCTGGGATCAATTCTTATTTCAATCAGGTTCAACAGCGAAGTCAGCCCCCAGGCCAGCAAGAAATAAATGACGGCACTGACAATGAGGGGGAAGAACGCCTCATAGGTGCGGCTGCGGATGATGTCCGATACCTTGGTCAAATCCTGTATGGCAATATAGCCCACGATGGAAGTCATTTTTACCATGGATATAAATTCACCTTTGTAAACGGGTAAGAAATGCCGCGCCGCCTGGGGGAATGTAATTCTGCGGAAGGTCTGGACTTTTGAATAACCCAGCGCCAAAGCCGCTTCGATTTGCCCTTTGTCTACCGCCTCAATGCCGGTTCTCATAATTTCGCCCACATATACGCCAAAATTGATGGTAAAACCGACAATGGCCACCACCACAGCGTTGATATCAATTGATCCGAATACCACATAATACAGCACCATCAGCAAAACTACCATGGGAATACCTTGAATAATGCGGATAAACGCCTTGGCTGTTCCTACGGCGGCCTTGTTCCTACGCATCCGCAGCATACACACCCCAAAACCAAATATGGTGCCGAACAATGCAGACATAATAGAAATGATCAAAGTGATTTCAATGCCGCTGACAATCAGTTTCCAGCGGCTTTCTTTTATAAAGTTTTTGTAGAAGCTGTTACTGAGTTTCTCCCATTGGGTTCCCCAAAAACTCTCTTTTGACATAGCAGCGGCGCCGGATACGCCACTGCTGCGCACAATAATCCATTGACCATAGGAGTAATGGCTATCGGTAAAGTCAACGCTCTGCCGACGCTCCTCGGTAATAGCCAGGGCTCCCCCGGCCACATCGTATTTGCCGGTGGTAATTCCAGCCAGCATTCCCGCAATATTTGATTCGGTAATTTCCAGTGCATAGCCGTTTTCCTTGCAAAAACGGGTAAGAATATCCATTTCAAAACCGGTCAACTCCGAACCTATCATAAAGCTGATGGGTTCGGTATTTCCCTGGGCAGCATACCGTATAACGCCATTTATGTTGGGCAAATCCCCGGGATCAATGATAGTGGGATACTCGTTCCCTTTACCTGCATGAAACCACCCATTGTATATTTCATCAAAAAGGCCGCTTTGGCGGCAGGAGGCAATATATTCGTTCAGCTGAGGCAGCAGGTCTCCGCCAAATTTGGTGCGCGCCACCATAAAGGCGGTGTCATCATGAGGGCCCTTCAGTTCAAAGGCGGTAAGATGGGTGTTGTCTTTAAGAATAAAAGGGACTCGAGGAGTTGTAGTCATAAAACCGTCAATTTTTCGGGAATTCAAGGCGGCAATCATGTCGGCAATATCTTCAAAATAGGAAATGCTTGCATGGGGGAGATAGTCCTTGGTGTATGCATCCTGAATACTGCCGGTACGCACCCCCATCTTCGCCTTGGCTTTATCGAGTTCCTGGGCCGACGCATATTCCGGAACAGAAGTATTGGAAGTATTGGCAGCCGACGTGTCTTCACTTCGCGCGACTACCGCCACCACACCGCCGTTGTAATTCGGATCCGAGAAATATATGCTTTGCTTGCGTTCTTCGGTAATGGAAATAGAAGCTGCTGCCAGGTCATATTTGCCTCCCGTCAGACCGGCCAGCCAGGTATCGTCTGCCGTGTCAGTAATTTGCAGCCCATAGCCGTACGTTTTGCAGAAGCGCACCAGCATATCGATATCATATCCGACAATATCGGTACCCTTATAATAGGAAAACGGTTCCGTCTGCGCTACCGTTACAAACCGGATGGTACCGTTGGCAGCAGGAAGGTTTTCCCAATCTCCCACTGTTTTTGCATTTTCGTCGGTACCCATCCAAAGCTCTTGTAATTGATCCAGCGTACCGTCCGAACGCAGTTTCCGAATAAATTCGCTCATCTGTTGGGTCAGTTGGTAGCTGAAGTCGTTTTTCGCTGCCGCATAGCCATAGTTGTCTTTCTCAACCATCTCGTCAATGACCGCCAAGTTGTTGTGGTTGCGCGCAATGATCCGCGCCACCGGTTCGTCCAGCAGACAGGCGGTAACTTTTTGGTTGGCCACAGCTGTGACCACGTCGGTGGTGCTTTTGTAGTAAACCACGTCGCTTTTAGGAAAATATTTGTGAGTGTACTCGTCGAATATGGTGCCGGTAATAACGGCAAAAGTCTTGCCGTTCAGCTCCGCTAGCGTAGGCAGGGTCGCAGCCGAAGCCGGCGTGGACGTGTTCATATCCCGCAGCGTGTCACCGGAGTCAGGCGCCTCATCCGCGCGGCAACCGGTCATCAGCGTGAGCATAAGCACAACGCCAAACAGCAA
>DATMYB010000351.1:0-3287 GCA_035561215.1 Syntrophomonas sp.
ACATTTGTTTATCGTCGGGCAACTTAAACTTTAGGCGACTCAACTGATAGATTTTATTAGTTGTCGAATACAGGGAGATCGATACACGCAAACATGGCTCGGTAACCTTCACGGGTAGGATGTGCCCCGTCCGCCGATAAAAGCCGGGTATTGATATGGCCGTTTTGATCATAAAAGGCCTGGTTAAATGGAATTATGGAGATGTTATGATCTTCAGCATATTCCGTTATCCAGTTTCTTACCCGCTGGGCCAGTTTCTCTATATATTCATCATCGACGGCGGTGGGCATGCCGAATATTACTTTTATACCATGTTCCGACGCTTGTTCAGCCATGGCGCGCAGATTCCAAACGATACGGTCAAAACTTTCCTGGCAGATAATATCGTTGAGTCCGCCCATAATAATTACATGGGTGGGATTATGTTTCAATACGGCCTGTTTTAATCTGGCCAGCATTTGGCTGGTGGTGTTTCCGGGAATTCCCCGATTTATCACTTCTGCGTCGATTGCTCCGGCTAGCATGGTGGTCCAGGATACTTCCGGACCCCAGGGCCAGCCATAGGTTATGCTGTCGCCCAGACATACGATTTTGCTCGTTTTATTCATTGCTGCTTTTCCAATCTCCTCATAAAGCTGTATAAATCCCGTTTTCATCCGGCGCGACCAGATTTTTTTGCCGTAAACTATCCAGGTGCTTCAATAGCATGCATTTTTCCCAGAATAATACGAAAGGGGTAGGATGCATCCGGTAAATCATTTTCTGCTCCGCCAGTTGGTTCAAATCGGCGGGTTGTTTTTTTATGGATTTGTATATGCGGTCTTCCCGTTGGCTGATGCGGTCACGAAATTCGATCAATCGTTCCTTGCAGTCATAGTGGAGCTCGTTTACATGGCATGAAGTCATAGACAAAGGATGCAACTCGATCAGACGATTGATCGAGTTGACCATATCGTTGGGATTGGCGTATATTTCACCATACCACGGGCCGGCTTCGGTCAAGCAGATATCACCGGTAAATAGAAACTCTTCGTTGGGAAACCAGAACGAGCAGTGTCCGGCCGAATGCCCGGGAGTATGAATGACTTCCATTTGCGTATGGCCGAAATCTATGATCTGATTGTGCTGCAGCACTTGATCGACGCGCAAATTGCGTTCCACATCGTCATTGTAGATGCCCATCAAAACACCGGCTTCGTCATAATCATAAGTCGGCATTAGTTTTTCCCACATATCCAGTGAATTATAGTGGTAATAATCCTCCCGGCTGGATAAAGGCGCGTAATCCAGCGCGTGAATATACAGCCGGGACTGCGTAAAATATTGGTTGCCGCGGGTATGATCATAATGATGGTGGGTGTTGAACACCATATCGACCCGCTCCGGATGAATGGATTCGATGGATTTCCTATCCGCGCCTGTATCCAGAATGGCGCGGACGTCATCCTCCACCACGATGCAATTACAATAGGTGAATCCTGCTTCACTGATTAAGAAATGCAGGTGATCGTTAATTTTTTTTAGCATGCTGTGCCTTCTTCTCCCTGTATCAAAACAACTATTGGGCCGATGCTTCCAGCTTCTCCAAAACTTCGCCCAATTGATTTAATTTCTCCCCATATAGCGCCCAATTGCCTTGTTTAAGCGCACTGTTGGCCTCATCATAATATTGCCTCGCTAAAGCTGCCAGTTCACGGGCATCGGCATCCTCTTCCGTTTCGGTTGTACTCGTTTCACCGGTGGTGGTGGGCTGATTATTATTGGAAGAAACAAATTCTCCGCCAAATATTTTTACCAGCGCGTTTTCAAGGCTGGTTTCCATTACCACCGTATCGCCGTAGGCGGCAATGATACGTTTCAATTCCGGCATTTTGCTGGCTTTAGCCTGTAAATAAAGGGGTTCGATATATAAAATGGAGTTGTTTATAGGTATCACTAAAATGTTGCCGCGATACGTACTCGACCCCTGCTGGTTCCATAACGCCAATTGGCTGGAAATCTCAGTATTCTGATTGATGCGGGATTCAATCTGCATAGGCCCGTAAACTGTTTCCTGTTTCGGGAAACGGTATACCAATTTTTTGCCATAATCATCCCCGTCCATGCGAGCGCACATCCAAGCAATCATATTATTGCGGCCGTTAGGGGTAAAGGGCATCATCAGTATATATTCTTCCCGGGATTCGCCCGGCAGACGCATAATAATATAATAAGGCTGCAGCGGCTGCTCTTCCCCTTCCACGATTTCACGGGGAATTACCCAACTGTCTTCCTTGTTGTAGAAAACCCAGGGATCGGTCATGTGAAAGTTACGGTAAATATCAGCTTGGATACTGAACAGATCCTCCGGATACCTGATATGGGATTTAAGTCCGTCCGGCATTTTATCCATTGATTCATACAATTGCGGAAAGATTTTCTGATACGTTTTAATTACGGGGTCATTGGTATCCGCCACGTAAAAATGCATCTGTCCGGTATAGGCATCACAAGTGATCTTGACAGAATTACGGATATAATTGTGTCCGGCATTATCAAAGGGCTGTGAATAAGGATATTTGCTGGAATAGGTGTATGCGTCCAGCATCCAGAACAGTTTGCCGTCACTGTTGATTACAATATAAGGATCACCGTCAAAAGCCAGATAAGGCGCCACTTTATTAACCCGCTCCGACAGACTTCTGTTCATCAGCACCTGACTCTGGTTGGTGATATTGGTTGCCAGAATAATTTTATAGTCCTTTAATTCCCAACTCAGCAGCAATTTCCGCAGAAAGGAATTAACGCGAATGCCGTTGTCTCCCTGGTAATTGGTATAAACGTTCTCCGCCCCCACCGGATAGTCAAATTCTTTTTGTTTGCCGTTTACGATTACATAGGTATCGGTTTTCTCACCAAAATAGATGGCTGGTTGAGTGATTTTTAAATCAGTGTTGGAAACCGGCGGTATGTCCTGAATATAAAATTTAGGAAAACCTTCCTGGGCGATTTCAGTCACCGGGCTCATTACCACTCCGTATCCATGCGTATACATAAGTCGTTGGTTGATCCAGGTTTTCGCCTGAGGGCTCATCTCCGTGCTTTTATATATATCTTCCATCTCGCGAGCCGAGAGCATTACCTGGCGATAACGCCCGTCAATCGTATAGCGGTCTATATCCACATCATTAAAAGTATAATAAGGACGCAATTCCTGCAGGTTTTTGTAGGTATCCTGCAAAGGCTGCCAGTCCCACAGTCTTATATTATCTATCGTATCACGATTGTCGTTAAGATCATTCATGGTG
>DATMYB010000352.1:0-10488 GCA_035561215.1 Syntrophomonas sp.
GATACGGATGGCATTCGAAGTACCGTTGCCGCCGGATATGCAGCAGCTTATCGCCCGGCTGGTATAGCCGGTATCCCAACAAGGGGACGTTCTTTTTGTTTGGTTTTTGTCGGGGAATCATAGTTGGTTAGTTGAATGTACAAACATTCCGCCGCCAGACTCCGCATGGGAAGCGCTGGTAGCCTGCGTTGCTTAAAGGTTTAGGTTATCCGCCGAGATAAATTTTTGCAGGGCAAGGGGTCGTCACTCGCAATACTGGATGTATTGCGAGTGATGACAACGAAGTCCTGCGGAAATTTAGCCGGCGGGAATGAAAGTTTTAGATGTAACAGACTACTTTGTGTTTCTTCATGCGAAGTCCGGCGACGGAATGTTTATACATTCAACGAACGAATTATAATTTTCGGCAGTGGAATCAAAATTGCAATTTGTTATCAGGGCGGAGCCGGTTCGCCTTTTGGATATGTTAAGGAGGAGAAGTAATGGCCACAGTGGAAAATGAATCCAATGAACTAGTAGCGTCGGGGAATTTTATTCAGACTATTATTAGCGAAGACTTGCAGAACGGCAAAAATGGAGGCAGGGTACATACGCGCTTTCCTCCCGAGCCCAACGGTTACCTTCATATCGGTCACGCCAAATCAATCTGTCTGAACTTTGGTTCGGCTGCCAATAACGGGGGCATTTGCAACCTGCGCTTTGATGATACCAATCCCAGCAAAGAGGATGTGGAATACGTTGATTCCATCCAGGCCGATGTGAAATGGCTGGGTTTCGATTGGGCGGATCGTATGTTTTACGCTTCCGATTATTTTGAACAGTTATATGAGTTCGCGGTGCAACTGATTAAAGCTGGCAAGGCTTACGTATGTGATTTGAGCGCTCAGGAGATCAGGGAGCATCGCGGTACCTTGACCGAACCGGGCATTAACAGCCCTTATCGGAACCGTTCCGTGGAAGAAAACCTGGATCTTTTTACCCGGATGCGCAACGGTGAATTCGAGGACGGCGCCCGGGTACTGCGGGCCAAGATCGACATGGCCTCCTCCAATTTAAATATGCGCGATCCGGTCCTATACCGGATTTTAAGAGCTTCCCATCACCGCACCGGCGACCAGTGGTGCATTTATCCCATGTACGATTATGCCCACCCCCTGTCGGATGCCATCGAAGGCATAACCCATTCTATCTGCACCCTGGAGTTTGCCGACCATCGTCCCCTCTATGACTGGTGCCTGGAAAATGTCGATTATAACGAAGCGGTTCATGGCAGGCCCCAGCAGATAGAGTTTGCCAGGCTGAATCTGAATTATACGGTGATGAGCAAGCGCAAACTGCGTGAACTGGTGGAAAAGAAATATGTGAACGGCTGGGACGACCCCCGCATGCCTACCATTTCCGGATTGCGCCGCCGGGGTTATACGCCCGAGTCCATCCGCGACTTCTGCGTCCGGATTGGGGTGGCCAAGCGTGACAGCACCGTTGATATCGCTCTGCTGGAGCATTGTGTGCGGGAAGATTTGAATGCCAACGCGCTGCGGGTTATGGCGGTGCTGCGGCCCTTAAAGGTTATCATCGACAATTACCCGCCGGAGCAGGTGGAATGGCTGGAGGCGGAAAACAATCCGGAAAATCCGGACATGGGCACCCGCAAAATTCCTTTTTCCCGGGAAATTTATATTGAACAGGAAGATTTTATGGAGAACCCCCCCAAGAAATATTTCCGTTTGACGCCGGGGGGAGAGGTCAGACTAAAAAGCGCTTATATCATTAAATGCGAACAGGTCATCCAAAACGAACAGGGTGACGTCATCGAACTGCATTGCAGTTATGATCCGGAGTCCAAAAGCGGCGGGGCCACCAGCGGCCGCAAGATAAAGGGGACTTCCCATTGGGTTGCGGCCGCTCATGCCATACCGGCGGAAGTGCGGCTTTACGAGCACCTGTTTTTGACCGAAGATCCCGACGATGAAAGCGACGGCAGCGATTATAAGAGCAAGCTCAATCCGGATTCCATGCAGGTTTTAAAGGGCTGCATGGTGGAACCGGGGCTGGCGGAGGCCACCATGATCGATCGCTACCAGTTCCTGCGGCAGGGGTATTTCTGCCTGGATCCCGATTCCAAACCCGGCCAGCCGGTATTTAACCGGATCGTTTCCCTGCGGGACAGTTGGGCCAAGGCGCAAAAATCATAACCAAGAGTATCGACAGGAGCGAACCACACGGTTCGCTTTCTTTCACTTTTAAAGATTCAAAGGGGCGGGGAGAGGTGACGCATGGAACTGATGCGCTTTGAAAACATTAGCAAGACTTATGATATGGGCGAAATCAAGGTGGAAGCACTTAAGGAAAGCTCCTTTGCCATACAGCGCGGGGAATTGATGGTCATACTGGGGCCCAGCGGATCGGGGAAAAGCACGTTGTTGAACCTCATGGGAGGCATGGACACCCCTGATCGCGGACAGATATATTTTGCCGGCCGCAGCTTGACCAAAGCCGACGGCAAAGACTTGACCCGGTATCGCCGCCGAGATATCGGTTTTGTTTTTCAATTCTATAATCTGATTCCCGACCTGACCGCTTACGAAAATATTGCCTTGGCAGCCGAACTGGCGGAAAATCCTTTGCCCATTGAAGACGTTTTAAACGAAGTGGGACTTATAGAGCGCCAGCGCCATTTCCCGGCTCAGTTGAGCGGAGGCGAACAGCAGCGGGTGGCCATTGCCCGGGCACTGGTGAAAAGACCGCAATTGCTTCTTTGCGACGAACCTACCGGAGCTTTGGACGATCAAACCGGTAAAATGATTCTGGGTTTATTGACTCGAATCGGTAAGAGAGAAGACATGACGGTGGTGGTCGTTACCCACAATACCGCTATCGGTCAAATCGCCGACCGGATTTTGCGCCTGCGCAGCGGTCAGATTATGGAAATTGTCGTTAACGAACACCCCCTGCCGGCGGAAAGGATTGAGTGGTAATGTCTGTCCTGAGCCGCAAACTGTTGCGTACCATCCGTTCCACCCGGGGACAGTTCATCGCCTTGGGATTTATTGTCGCGCTGGGCGTCATGGTCTACATCGGGATGGGAACCGCCTATAACAACCTCAGTCGGTCCCAGCAGGATTTTTACCGGGAGACTAATTTTGCCGACTACTACTTCCACGTGGTACGCGCTCCCGTTTCCGTCAGCAGCCGCATCGAATCCATACCCGGCGTATTAAAAGCTGACGGCAGAATTCAGAGCGACGTTTCCCTGGTCAAAGAAGGCGACCAGCGAGCGGTAGGGCGCATTACCTCTTATCATTTGCCGATGGAGGGGGAAGTCAATCAACTGCACCTGCTGAGCGGCCGCATGTTTGCGTCTCGAGCCTCGGGAGGCGGCGTGGAAGTGTTGCTGGACCCCCAATATGCCGCTGCCAATCACATTAATATCGACGATGTCATAACCATCATCGCCCAGGGTCGAAAAGTAAACCTGCATGTGGTGGGGACCGCCATCAGTTCTGAATTTGTATATGCCTTGCCCGATGCCTCGGCTATGATCCCGGATCCGTTGCATTTCGGCATTATTATGATGGCTGACGAACAGGCGGAACAGATTTTAAATATGCCGGGGCAGGTCAATCAAATCGTGGTCAAGCTGGCGCCGGGAACCGACGAAGAAGCCGTACAGCAAAAGGCGGAAGAGGTTTTGCAAAGTTACGGCAATTTAGCCGGTTATGCCCGCAAGGATCAACTCAGTCACGCCATGCTGCAAGCCGAACTGGACGGATTGAAGACCAATTCCCGCTTCCTGCCGCTGGTGCTCTTGCTGATTGCGGCTGCGATTCAGTTTGTTATTTTAAACCGCCTGATCAAATCCCACCGCACCCAGATCGGAATCATGAAAGCTATCGGTTGCAGCAATTACCAGATCATCCGGCACTATACCGCCTACACCCTCAGTGTTAGTGTGGCGGGATGTATCGCCGGCATTGTTTTTGGCGTTTTGCTGGCCTCCTATATGTCGGCGATTTACAGTCAGTACTTTAATTTGCCCCAAGCCATCGGCGGCCTGAGCCGATCCACGCTGTTGCAGGCAGTGACCCTGAGCTTGTCAACCGGCGCTCTTTCCGGTTTTATGGCCGCCCGATCCATCAGCCGCATCAATCCTGCCGAGTCCATGCGGCCGCCGGCTCCGCCCCAAGGAAACAGAATCCTGCTGGAAAGATGGCAGGGTTTGTGGCGACGGCTGAACAGCGGCTGGAAGATGAGTCTGCGTTCCATCGGACGCAACCGGGCCCGTTCCCTGGTGACCGTGCTGGGCGTGATGAGCGCAGTAGTGCTGCTGGTGTTCTCCATGTTCAGCAATGACGCGGTGGATTACATGCTGAACCGTAATTTTAATGAAGTCAATCACTACGATTACACGGTGCGGTTTGAGGAACCCGTTGGAAACCGTGAAATACAATACTGGCGGCAGTGGGATGAAATCATCCGGCTGGAGTCCCAATTGCAGATACCGGTGAAAATATCTTACAATGGCCGCAGCCGGGACGATGTTTGCATCGGTATGGAGAGAGACGGAACGTTAAAAACCGTGTTGGACCAGGCCGGCCAACGGTTGCAGATCCCGGAAGCGGGGATACTGCTCAGCCGGCGCACGGCGGAAAAGCTCGGCGTTAAAACCGGAGACAGGATCACATTGGAAACCAAAATGTCCATAGGAGCGTCCCATAAGGTGGAATTATTAGTGATGGGCGTTAACGACCAGTTAATGGGTTCGGGCTCCTATGTATCTTTGGACACCGCTGAACAGATCTTGGGCGAAGGCAAAACCATCGACACGGTGATGCTGAAGATCATGCCCGGCAGCGCTGCCGGCCTGGAGAAAAAGCTGAACGCCATTCCCGGCGTCGGTTCGGTCACCAGCCGGGCCAAAGAATTGCAAAGCTATAGCAGTCTTATGGATATGACCGTATATTTCATCGGGGTGATGTTACTGCTGTCAGCTTTGATGGGGCTGGTGATCGTTTACAATTCCTCGATTATGGCTTTTAATGAACGTAAAAGAGAACTTGCGTCTTTGAAAGTGCTGGGTTATTCCCGCGCTGAGGTGGCGGGCCTGTTAAATAAAGAAACCTGGCTGCTGGCAATCTTCGGAACCATGCTGGGACTGCCGGCCGGAAAAGGACTGGGACATGCCTATATTGCCACTTTGAGTACGGATCTCTATAGTCTGCCGGTGGTCATCTATCCGCGCAGTTACCTAATCGCCGTTCTGGGAGCGGTCATGTTCGTTGCGGTGGGGCAATATCTGGCGGTGCGCAAGGCAAACCGGCTGGATATGGTGGAAGTACTGAAAAACCGCGAGTAAGGAATCTGTGCTAAGTCAATAGAAAAAATAGAAACAGCTATAAAGAAAAAAAGAGAAAGTTCACACAGCCCTAAAAAGCCGGAGAGGGCAAAGAAAAAAAGGGGGAGGATGTAGGAAATGGGCAAGGTGATTTGGATCATTGCCGCCATTGTAGCTATCGTTATTTTGGTCATCGTAGCGAACCTGACCGGAGGCCGGCAGGTCGAAACACTGCCAGTTGAAACTGGAGATATAAGCACTTGGGTTGAAGAGACGGCTTATGTGCAAGCCCAAGATGAACTGACCATTCAATCCCCCCAGGGAGGCAAGATCGTCCAGGTGGCGGTGACAACCGGTCAAACAGTAAGCGTCGGGCAGGTGTTGCTGGTCATGGAAAACGCTGACCTCCAGTACCAGTTGGAGACGGCGGCAGTGCAGACGGAACAATTGCGGGGACAACTGGCCGCGGCGGCCATAGCCCAGGAACAGGCGCGTTTGGATTTGGATGAAGACCAGAAGAATTTGGAGCGAACCCGCCAGCTTTTCCAGTCCGGAGCGATTTCCCAGGCGGAATACGATGCCGCCGTGCAACAAAACCTTACGCTGCAGAAAGGGCTGGCCAGTCAGCAGCAGGGCCATCAATCGCTGCTGCGGCAACTGGAGCGGCAAAACGAGCTGGATCAGCAACTGCAGGAAAACAGCCGGCAGTTGACGATCACCAGCCCGGTCGCTGGAACGGTATTGGATTTGCCCGCCAAGGTACAGCAAACCATAGCCGCGGGGACGGATTTGGTGCAAATCGGCAATGCTGCTAACCTGGAACTGAAGGCAGATTTGTTAAGCGACGACGTGGGCGCGGTCAATCCTGGCCAGACCGTTGAGATTACCGCGCCGATTCTGGGGGATACTGTCATTAGCGGTACAGTTATACAGATTTACCCACGCGCTTATGAAAAGGTTTCCGCCCTGGGGGTTATCCAACGCCGGGTGTCGGTGATCATATCGCTGCCGGTTACAGACAAACTGGAGCCGGGCTATGAGGTGCAGGTGAAAATCGTGACCAGTCGAAAAAGCGGTGTCGTTACCCTGCCGCGCACCGCCATTCGGCTCAATGATCAGGGAGAAAATGAAGTAATGGCAGTTGTCGATGGAAAAATCAAACATGTAAAAGTGGAAATCGGACTCAAGAATCCGGAAAAAGCCGAAATCACTTCCGGAATAAAAGCCGGGCAAAGAGTGGTGCGCGACGCCGGCACGGATATAAAGGAAAATACCCGGGTGAAGATCCAAGCAGAATCATGAAGATTCCGCCGGAAAAGCCGGCCAGGTTCTGGGCAATCAAATCATATTGCCCTGCATTTTAAAGGATAAGTGGGCGGGGGAATTAAAATTATGACACTCATGCCGGATACCTCTTAAAAGCGTTCCCGCAGGTAGTCTTCGCCGACTTCCTGCAGATAGCGCAGGAGCGCTTCCCGTTCCGGCAGGGGAATTTGCCGGAAACGGATTTTTTCGTGGCAGTGAGGACAGACCAGTTGATAATCCGCGAATTTTTTCGGATCGTCCAGCGCTTCCAGCAGCAGCGACAACAAGGTAGGGCAAGTCTTTTCCCCTTCGGAAAAAGCGGCTGCGGTTTCCAGGGTCCAGTTGTATTCGTTGGCGTCCTTGCCGCAGGCGGCGCAGTAGATCATTAAAGTAGCCGCAGGATTGTTTCTGATAGTCGTTCCCTCCTTTGGAAACCAATGCAAGTTTCCATAACGCCATTATTTTATGTCAGTCCGCCGTAAAAGGCAAGGGACTTAAACGAAGGTGATATGTATGCGTCAAGATCTGAAGGCCCAGCTGCCGATAAAGTGCCCGGCCTGTAAAAAAAGCCGCAACGAGTATAACTGGAGCCTGAAAGCAGCGGCCCGCTATTCCATTGGCGCCGATACCTGCCCCACGCTGATTCAGGTTTTGCTGGCCTCCCTGGACGGAGACGAGGAAACCTTCGCCGGTTTCCGCCTGATCTGCCCCAAGTGCAACTATGGCGTGAACTATGAAGACCTGGAAAAGCCGGCCCCGGAAGATATCCGGGCCTATGCTCGGGCGGTGGGGGAGGAATACTGCTATTTCTGGTATTAATCGGTGGTGCGCGCAGAAAGCAAGGCATCGATAATTGAAGTCTTTTACTTGAAATAGCTGCCAATTATCATTTAGCGGGTAACCGGCTGAAGCGGATGTCTATCTGATTTTTTACAATCAACTTATATTTTGATTCCTTGGATTTTGTTCTAAAACATATGGTTTTACAGCCTTCTGTTGCTTCGGTGCAGTTCTGCCGTCAAAAAGATTGCACCGGATATAATATTGTATATCTTTAAACCAAAGCCTCCGCATGATAGGGTCTATTTGCCATTGAACGAATGTCCGTATCGGATGACGCAGCATATAGCGGCCTATCCCAAAAAGCTGGGACGGATCCCGGAAGCATTCCCAATGGCACTTTACGCAATCCGGCTTAACTCCGCGCACTTGCCGAACAGCCGCCTCCAACGCTTCCCCCAGATCTTCGTCGCCGCGATACCCGCAGGGGTAAATGTGTCCGTCCCGGCTGTCCATATAGAAATAACGAATGCCTCCAAGGCAAGGGAACAGAAGCGTGCGGTCATTTCTCGACATGGCGTACAGCATCGACAGCGGCGTAAATATCCTGATTTTATCTCGAAAATTAGGTATTACGTCAAACAGCGCCTGGAAAATAAGCTGTAGTTCTCGGGGAGAAAAGCTAACGATAAAATCTTCAGAAATGGCGCCGTAGGCAGGTTTTTCCAAGGCTTTGTTAGCAGAGCTCATCGGATAGCAGACATTCGCCATGGTAAATCCCATTTGGATAACCTTATGCAAAAAAGCGGTGAAGCCTGCGCTAAACTCTTTCAGGAAGCGATCTTCATCGTGAGTCCCACTGAGCCTTTCTATGGGTTTCCCCAGAATATTGCGGTTGATGCCCAAATTGGCAGCAGGATATATACCGTGTTCATGAAAAACCGGCAGCGCTTTTTGAATACCTTCGATGACTCCGGGCAAGCCCCGCATGGCTTCATGCACCTGAGTATCCGCGGAGTCAATACTGATCCAAAAATTCCTCACCTTGGTGGCGGATAACCGCATGACAAAGTCGGTTATTGGTTCCATATCGGCGCTTTTACCGTTGGGAGCAAACATAAATCCGTTGGTGCCGGTTCTGAGATAACGGATTCCGGTATTTCCCGCATAATCGAGCGCATCAAACAATTCACGCATATTGACAAAGGGCTCGCCGCCCGTAAAAGATACTGCTTCAAATCCATGCTGGGTGCATTGTTCGAGCACAGTACGGATTTTCTCTGCCGGCAGTCTGTACCTTTCGATCTTAGCGGTTTTTTTCATCCCGCACTGGGGACAGTTACCGTTACAATGATTTGTGGTCTGGATGACAAGCTGCCCTGGTATTCTGCCTAATAAGACTTTAAACGTCGTTGCGATGGTACTGCTTTGCATGATCAGACCCCATCTACGATATCGTCGTTGACCGTGCGCCTGCCGATGGAATCATACAGAACTCCGCTGCCGGCAAAAATCTTGGTTGGATAGCAATTTCTTCCGTCTGTCACGATCGGCGTATTCATGTACTGGACATATTGCTTGGGCCTATAGGCTTTAATCTCTTCCCATTCGGTCATAATAAAACTATTTTGGCCCTTGCGGCTCAGGCACACACCGGTGACGAGCCCCACATAACCGGCTCCGACAATTGTAATATGCATGTATTTCGTTCTCCATTCAAGATGCGCGGCCCCATGCCGATGCAGCGTGGTTTTGGATTACCGTTTGATATTCTTCCAGCAAACCGGCAAAAATTTCATCCCAATCCTTGGACAAGGCGGTTTTTTGCCCACTCTCCGATAGCAAGCAACGGAGCTGTTGATTTTGCATAACTTTTATTAAATTGTCTGCAAAAGATTCCTGGTCCCCATCCGCACATAAAAGCGAATTGCTGTCATGCAAGAGAAAATCGGTTACGCCGCCGCTGTTCACTCCCACTACCGGAAGACCGCTTGCCATAGCTTCAAGAGGCGCATTGCCAAAAGTTTCAGTACCGGATGGAAAGGCAAAACAATCACAGGAGGCATAAATCTGGGACAATTCCTGACCGGTTTTAAAGCCGGTCATAATAACATTGTCAAACCCCAATTGCCGTATATTTTTTGCATATGGTCCGTTGCCGGTAAACACAAATGCTGCCTTTCCGGGAAAAAGGGCGTTGACCTTTTCAATGGCATGCAAAAGCATGTGCAACCCTTTTTCAGGCGACAATCTTCCGACATATAAGAAAGCAAATTTATCATCGATTCCAAGCTTTTTTCTGATCTCCTCGTTCCTGAATCCGGCGTTAAATTTGCCGGTATCAATGCCCCTTGACCATAAGCCAAGGTTGCTATAGTCTTTTTTCATCAGTTGCTCCAGCGTATGCCGGGAAGGGACCAAAGTCTTTTGGGAGAAGCTGTGAAACCATTTCAAATACATATCAGCCATGGGCTCAAGCGAGTTCAGATTAAAATAGCTGAGATACCTGCAATAATCGGTATGATAACTCATAATCAAAGGCAGCTTGCGGGAAGTGGCATATTTCATGCCTTTATAGCCGATTCCAAACTCGGTGGTCACATGCACCAGATCGGGAGCAAAACGGTCGCATAAGCTGAATATCGCTCTTGTCCTGGGAAAGGCCAGACAACTGCCCGGCGAAATGTTGACCTTAACCCCATAAAAGCGATAAACGCTTTTTATAGCTTGTGTTTCTGACCCGCTCGTGACTTTGCCGTCATAATCGGGGGCAAAAAAGACGTGTTTGATGCTTTTCTGTTCAAGGTAACCGCTGAGTTTTGTCAGTGTATTCGTCACGCCATTTATTTCCGGTGTATAGGTATCGGTGAAATATGCGATTTTCACTTGCCTCCCCCTTTCCACCGCTAACACGTAGTTTTCATTGAAAAAAGTGTAGCACAGCAACGTAAAATGCCAATCATGCTTATGTAAAGTCAATGAAAATTTATTTCAATTTCAATATACAGGCAATAATTGCTGGTGTTTTCATTTAATTTATTTAAAGTTTATTCCTTATCTCAGCTTTG
>DATMYB010000353.1:0-7983 GCA_035561215.1 Syntrophomonas sp.
GGAATTGTGGAATTAGGGTTGACAGAGTACTAGCCTTGCGAGAATTTAGCCGAGTGGGAATTAAAGTTTGATTCCACTGCAAAAAACCTGATTTGATCATGTTGAATGCATAAGCATCCGTCGCCAGACGCCGCATGGGGAAACACCCAGTGTTTCCCCATGCGGCGCCAAGTTCTCCTTCATGTTTATACATTCAACTAACGAATCATCAATTTTTGCAGTGGAATCAAACTTTAAGTGTTACAAATTTAATTGCTTCGCACATTTGTTATTTTCAGTTTCTATTCAAATAGGCGCTCGCTTTTTATGCATGCACGGCCAATTTTATCGGTTTTATGGCATCCATGGCTTTACTCTGATTAAGGGCCAGCATCGTGTCCCAAACTTTGATAGCCGTGTACAGTTCCGCCCGGGTATGCATTTTGGAAATATCTACGTTCAATATTTGTTCAATTTTGTTAATGCGGTAGTAAAGGGTGTTAACATGAATAAATAATTGATCGGCGGTGGCTTTGATGTTGCCGCAGGCATCCAGCAGTTTTCTCAAGGTAGGCAGCAACTCGCCATCGTTTTTGCGGTCATGTTCGATCAACTGACCCAGCGTCTTATCGCAATATTGATATATTGCTTCGGTTTCCTGGGAAAATATCGGCTGGTAAACGCCCAAATCTTCAAACCGGCTTACCTTATCGTCATATCCCGTGAGGTCATCCAATACGATAGCAATGCGGGCTTCGTTAAAACTGCGGCGTAAATCAGCCAAACCGTATATCCTGCCAACCCCCAGCCGGGAAGAAATTTGAAACTTGGCGTCCACCGACGCCTGAAAAGCCTTCATATCCAGGCACTTACCGGTAAAATTTTTATCCCGGTGGTCATCAGCTCCACCCGCCGGAATCAGAAAAGCCCACCGGTTGCCTAAATTTAAAGATATGACCCGTGGTATCTCGCGCTGCATATATTCACGCACATAAACGTTGATTGCTGCCGTATTTTTAACCGTTGTTTCATCCTCTGCCGTCAGCAGCAATACGAAATAATGCTTGGAAGTATCCAGTGCGTTGTCGTTAAGCCGCAGTATTTCATTTATATCGGTCTCAATAGAATCGCAGAGATAGTCCCCCAATTGGTTTTCAAAGCTATTGCGGCCATTGTATAGTTTTGAGAAATAGCACTTAAATGCCAGTCGGCAGTTTTTTAAAAGGGCGGCGACTCTAGGGACAATATCCCTGGATAGATTCTTTACCGACACATAAGTATTTTGATTACTAACTTCGATCCGATAGAACAAGATGCCCGTATCCTCGCAATACAAGAGCTCCTGGCAATCAGTAAATTCAGGAATATCCAAAAGCAAAGCGTTCTGGTCATGCCTGGAAGTTTTTCTGTCCGGAAACAATATGTTCCCGTAATGATCAGCAATGCTTATCTCTCGCTGCACGGTACTTTCCAGATAATCGCCGATAAACTCCAGGCCATTATCCAGAACCCCCTCCACCAGTACATCGATACTTTTCACAGCTGTTAACATAAGATCCCCCTCCTTTGCTAACGGTTAAAACACTTCGCTTGCTAACGATAAATACTTCACATACTAATACTTTATTGCAAAAAGCATGCCGAAATGACCGGCTGAACCGCATATGCGTCAGTAAGGGTTTTCCTGTCAGCCCAACCGATCAGCTTTTCTCACAATAATACACTTTTCTTAAATAAGTTTTCGATAAAATGTGTTAATATGAGAATATAGAATGAATATCATAGTATACAGTCCCGACGAGAAGCTGCCATCAAGGGTAATTTGATGCATCTAAAGCTGAGTTTATTCCCCTGAGAAAGAGTCTCATGCGGAAGCATGAATCGGCTGACGGCCCCCCGCCCTTAGTCCGAAAATTAGAGTTGTAGGCGTAATAACGAGATATTATTTGCGGAGGTTTGTTTATGAAGCTTGAAAACGCTTTGAGCCCCATGATCCGTAATCGTGGCAATATTCAGAGCCAGACTTTTGACCCGGATGACATCAATTTGATCAACCAGATTAAAAAGCTCAAGCTGGACGTGATCCACCAACGCATCGACAAACGCGACATCGACCTGATCAGGCCGGAAGTGGTTGATTCATGGATTCGATCTTTCAGCAGCGGATTAAGCGTATACGAGTATAACTATGCCCCCGCCTTGGAAGGCCAGGAACTGCTGCGGCGCCGTTATGAGAAGGCCATGCTGCTGGACTCATCCGCTCCCTTCATCCATCAGCTGGATACTATGATGGCGGATTCGGAATGCATTATTTTGCTGAGCGATGAGCAGGGCTGCATGCTGCGGGTACTGGAAGGCAGCAAAAAACTGGCGGATCAAAACAAGCGCTTCAAATTGGTGGAAGGTTCTGTTTGGAATGAGTCCACTATCGGTACCTGCGCTCACGGCATCTCGCTGATCCATGAGATCCCGATGCAGATTTGCGGCCCGGAGCATTACTGTGAAAAGTATGATAATATTTTTTGCTCAGCCGCTCCCATATTCGACGGTAATCAGAATTTGACCGGGACCTTGTCTTTTGTCAGCCCCAGCTACCACCAGCAAAATGCCCACTCACTAGGGCTGGTGGTTTCAATGGCCTGGGCCATACAAAGAGACATTAAACTTTTGTTTAATCAGGAATTGTTGGACGTTACCATGAACTCTGCCGATGTCGGCGTCATTGCTGTAAACAAAAACGGGATCATCACCCAGGCCAACGCCATTGCCAGGGATTTTTTTGAAAAACGCCTGGATCATAATATGACGGGGATGCCTTACACAACCATACTGGGACAGCAAGGAGCGATTGAATCGGTACTGAACGACGGTGAACCGGTTTTCGACCTGGAGATACTGTTGGACAGATGGGATCAGCGGATAAACCTGGTCTCAGCTCAATCCATCCCCGATGCCTCCGGGCAAAATCTGGGCTGTATTATTACTTTCAAAAAAATAGATCCGATCAAAAAAAGTTCTCCCTCTTCCACCTTGCGCACCCGTTATGATTTTTCACAAATCATAGGCGATTCCGAGGGCATCAAGCATTGTGTCGATTTGTCCCACAAGTTTGCCAGCTTGGAAGCCAATATTTTGATTCAGGGGGAGAGCGGTACCGGCAAGGAAATGTTCGCCCACTCCATCCACCGGGACAGTCGGCCTGACGGTCCTTTCGTAGCGGTTAACTGCGCCGCTATCCCCAGTACTTTGATTGAAAGCGAATTGTTCGGCTACGCCGGCGGGTCCTTCACCGGGGCAGAAAAGCAAGGCCGCCCCGGGAAAATTGAGCTGGCCAATCAGGGTACGTTATTTTTAGATGAAATTGGCGACATGCCGCTGGAACTGCAGCCGGTTTTACTGCGAGTGCTGGATGAAAAAAGAGTGATGCGTATCGGTTCGAGTCAGTACCTGCCGGTTGATTTCCGTCTCATCACCGCTACCAATCGTGATCTGGATGAGTTGGTGGAGAAGGATTTATTCCGCAAGGATCTGCTGTACCGACTGAAAGTTTTGCAGGTAAATATACCTCCCCTGCGCCGCCGGGGCGAGGACATTGCGCGGCTGGCCCGGCATTTCGTCAAACGGATCGCCCTCAAACAACGGATCAAAGCGCCGGAAATCAGCGACGAACTGTTGCTGGCCCTGCTGAATTATGACTGGCCCGGTAATGTTAGACAACTTGAAAACGCTATTTTATATGCGGTCAACGTCAGTAACGGCAGCAAGCTCGAAGCCGCATATCTGCCGGAAGATATTAAGGCCTCGTTAAATTCCCTGTCCTTAAATAAAAAGAAGGCGGCGACCTCCAATAATTTGACCATGAAGGAAATCGAAAAGATTTTTATCGGTGATACTTTGCTGCAGTGCAATTACAATATTTCCGAGGCCGCCGCCATGCTAAAGATGAGCCGCGCCACCCTGTATCGCAAAATCAAGGAATACCAATTGGCAAAATAAAGCCGCCGCCAAGCATCACAAAAAACAAAAGCTGCGCAGTACTAGTAGTCTGCGTCGCCTAAAGGTTTAGGTTATCCGCCGAGAAAAATTTTTGCAGGGCAAGGCGGAGGATTGAGTAATACTGGCCGGTATTGCGATTGACAACAACGAAGGCCTGCGAAAATTTGGCCGGCGGGAAGCAAAGTTTTAGGTGACGCAGGCTACTTGTAGCCGGCACGATATTAATTGTGCTTAAAATATTTGGCTAACGAAGTAATTGTAGGGTATAATCTGGATGATACCGAACATTCGAGAAAGGCTGTTAATATAGCCGATCCGATCATGCCGTATTGTTTTTAAGCGCATAAACAGGCATAATATTTTTGAGGAAGAAGAGGAAGAGTAGGGAAGGAAAATAAAATGATCAGTATTACCAAGCTGCTGTTTAACGATGAATATTTCGGAGATTCCTTGCGCTACAGCCACGCGTCCCGCGGGGCGGCTAACGGCACTACCAGCGAATCAGGGCCGGTAGTGGTTTGGAACTCCACCCGGACGTGCAACTTGAAATGCATCCATTGCTACATGGACTCTGATGCCAAAAAATATCAGGGCGAACTGACCACTGCGGAAGCCAAACGTTTTATCGACGACCTGGCTGAATTCAAAGTGCCGGTTTTGCTTTTCTCCGGCGGAGAGCCGCTGATCCGGCCGGACTTTTTTGAACTGGCGGAATATACGGCGGCTCGCGGGATTCGGCCGACTCTTTCCACCAACGGCACTTTGATTACACCGGGAGTTGCCCGGCGGATCAAGGATATCGGCGTAGGCTACGTGGGCATTTCTCTGGATGGCCTGCGGGAAGTCAACGATAAATTCCGCGGCCATATCGGCGCTTTTCAGGCGGCCATGGAGGGAATCCAAAATTGCGTGGCTGTCGGGCAGCGGGTGGGCTTGCGCTTTACCATCAACAGCCACAATCTGGCGGAGCTGGATCGTATCTTTGATTTCATTGAAGAAGAAAAAATCGACCGGGTCTGTTTTTATCATCTGGTGTATTCCGGGCGGGGCAACCGGATGATGGACGAGGATGTTACTCCGGCCCAGTCCCGTCAGGCCATGGAAACGATCATTCGCCGCGCGGTTGATTTTGAGCAGCGGGGCTTGAAAAAAGAAATCCTTACCGTCGACAACCATTGCGACGGGGTTTATCTTTATCTGCGCACCCTAAAGGAAGACCCGGAAAAGGCACAGAAGATCAAGGAACTGATCAGTATGAACGGCGGCAACCGCTCTGGCATTGCCTTTGCGGAGGTAGATCCGCTGGGGTATGTGCACCCGGATCAGTTTACCCAGCATATAACCTTCGGTAATGTACGGGAGCGCAAATTCGGTGATATTTGGACGGACACTTCCCAGCCGATTCTGGCGGGATTGAAAAACCGCAAGCCGTTGTTGAAAGGACGCTGTGCCCGATGCCGGTATCTGGATAACTGCAATGGCAACTTTAGAACCCGCGCCGAAGCTGTGACCGGAGATTTATGGGAATCCGATCCGGCTTGTTATTTGACTGATGAGGAAATCGGGTTGATGTGACCCAATAAGGCGCGTTTCCAATTGTCACTTTGAGGAGGATTATGGCAGTGTCGGTTACTGAGATTATACTTTCGTTTATAGGCGGTTTGGGGCTGTTGTTATTCGGCCTGCATTTTATGTCGGAAGGGCTGCAGTCGGCGGCGGGGGATAAGATACGCGCAATCCTGGAAAGAGGGACGCGCACTCCGTTGCGGGGAGTGTTGACCGGAACGCTGGTAACCGCCCTGATTCAAAGCAGCAGCGCCACTACAGTGCTTACCGTGGGTTTGGTCAACGCCCAGCTTTTGACCCTGCGGCAAGCCATAGGCGTTATTCTGGGGGCCAATCTGGGGACAACCATTACTGCGGTTTTGATCGGTTTCAGCCTGCATGATTATGTACTGCCCATAGTGGCGGTGGGAGCCCTGTTGTATTTGTTTTTCAAACAAAAAAATATCCAGATGGCCGGTCAGGCTTTGCTGGGTTTTGGAATTTTGCTTTTCGGTCTGAATATGATGGGAGACGGGATGAAGCCTTTGGCGGAAATGGCTTCTGTGACCAAACTGATGGCAAGCATCGACAATAACTCTTTTATGGGATTGATAATAGGAGCCGTGTTCACCATTTTTGTACAGAGCAGCAGCGCCACCATCGGCGTTTTGCAGCAAATGGCGCTGCAGGGCGTTATGACTTACCAGCAGACGGTACCGCTGCTTTTCGGGGCTAACGTCGGCACTACCATCACCGCCCTGCTGGCCGGCAGGGGAGCCAGCGTTACCGCCAGAAAAGCGGCTTTGACTCATTTCCTCATCAACATCATCGGGGTAGTCGTTTTTATGCCGCTGTTCCTATGGGGTTTTTATGAGAAGTTTATCATTTGGTTCACTAATCTGCTCTTAGCGATTCCCGGCTTGCACGGTACCTGGAGCACACTGAGTGTCAAAATGCAAATCGCCCAGACCCATGTCCTTTACAACCTGAGCAACGTTATAGTCCTGATTCCTCTGATCACCGTGCTCGCATATATCGTTACCCAAATTATCCCCGAGGATAATGATAAATCCGACGATCCTTACCGGCCCAAGTATATTGACCACAGATTGCTGAACAATCCGTCCGTAGCGCTGGCTCAGGCCAAACGGGAAACCATGCAGATGGGCCTGATTGCGTACAATGCTTTTAACAACGCCATCGATTATTTCAATAATCCTCAGGAATCTCTGCTTAAAAAGAGTGAAGTGCTGGAGAACGCTATCAACCAGCTCGAGCGGGAGATAACCGATTATGTGGTGCTGGCTTCACAGAAACAACTGTCGAAAGAGGAGTCCAACAGCGCGTCCATTATTCTGCAGTCCCTTAACGATATTGAACGCATCGGCGACCACTGCACCAATATCATTGAGCAGTCCATTTATGCCGTCAAGCACAACGTAAAATTCTCCGGTGAGGCCAGCGTTGAAATGGATAACATCATTTCCGTGACCAAGGATACGATTCTGTTGTCGTACCGGGCGTTGGAAAAGCAGGATAAATCGGTGGCGGGACAGGTGCTGGGCTTTGAGGAGAAAATTGATGAGCTGCAGGCTGCCTACCGTAAGAACCATATTCGCAGATTAAACGAAGGTATCTGCAACGGCAACAACGGCGCGGTTTTCCTGGATCTGCTGGTAAATCTGGAGCGGATCGGCGACCATTGCCGCAATATCGCAGAATATGTACTGGAACAAACCCCGGTGGTTCACTGATTAATAGCTGTCGTTTGGTAATTCGCCAGTATGGGCAATAAAACGCCGAAGGATTTACTGAACGTATAAATCATGCCCGGGGGGTAAATCCTTTGGGAGTGTATGGATGGCAAAAAAGTTACTCAAACGCAAGCATATCGTTATTTTGATTACGATTATTTTAGTACTGGCTGTGATCAGATTGGCTTTGCCCTGGTTGGGAGAGGCGCTGGTGGCAAAGGATGAGCCGGAATCCGCCGATTTAATTGTGGTGCTGATGGGTGGCGGACTCAACCGGGTATTTGCAGCGGTTGATCTGTATAAGGAAGGCTACAGCCATAGAATTGTAATGGTCAGCAGTTATCAGTCCGGTTATGACGAAGCTTCCGAGCGGGGGATCACGGTACCGCGGGAGACGGATATAGACAAATCAGCCGCTATACAACTGGGGGTAGCTGCAGAGGATATTATTATCCTGCCGGCAGATGCCAGCAGCACTTTGGATGAAGCGAAAGCCATTCGGGAATACCTGCGCAATCACACCAATGTGGATACTTTGATAATCGCGACCTCGCCTTCGCATTCGGCCCGAGCACAGGCGACCATGAAGTGGGCCCTGGACAGCCTCAACCGGGAGGTCAAAATTATTTCCTGTCCCAGCCCCTATGATACCTTTAACCCGGAACGCTGGTGGCAGGACAGCGCAGACGTGGAGCAGGTAGTGTTGGAA
>DATMYB010000354.1:0-2638 GCA_035561215.1 Syntrophomonas sp.
GGCATCGGTAACAAGGCTTGAGGCCCTTGCGCCAATAGTAATTTTGTGTTCCAGTCATCCGTTGGATAGACAGATGGATTGAGACTGCTGATATTCTCTCCATGTAAAATGATAGCCCCGGGGAAGTCCGCGCCGTGTCGGGCTTCCCCAACCGGGCCCTTTCCGGATGAAACGTAAAGGCGGTACTATGCAAAGACCTCCGCTTTCTCTCCGCCTCCAGTACAATCACAGGTTGACGCATTTGTATTTAGGGTCTGTTGCAGTTCATGAAACCAATGGCTTGAATTTGACATTTCCCAGAGCCGCGATCCGTGCCCCCCGGGCCAGGTCACAAGGCAATTGCGTAATTTATAGCAGATGAACATTGCGTTCATGAATTGCAGACTTATTTGGTTTGGTTGCTCACATTAGCCACAAACTCAATTAAATTCAGTGACTCATTGCCTTGGAGGAGGTTATATAATGGAGTGGTTAGGCTCAGTTGGTATCTTTGTGGCATTGGCAATTATAATTTTCTTAGCGATGCGGTCATACAGCATTCTTATTGTTGCCCCGATATGTGCTCTCCTCGTTATTCTCACCAATCGTATGGAAATCGCCCCCGCTTTATTGACGGCTCCCAATTCCTTTATGGCTGGGGTAGGCGGATTTATTTCCAGTTACCTCTTTGTATTCTTGCTGGGGGCAGTGCTGGCAAAATTGCTGGAAGACAGCGGAGCAGCCCAAGCCATCGCCAAATGGGTTTTAAGCATGACCGGGACTGAAAGCCCTTACAAAGTGATGCTGGCCTTATTTTTTGTATCGGCTCTGCTGACTTACGGAGGGGTAAGCCTGTTCGTTGCGATATTTGCTTTGGTGCCGTTGGCAAGACCTATTTTCAAGGAAATGAACATGCCGTGGCATCTGGCGATGATTCCCATAGGAGCAGGCCTCGGCACCTTTACCATGACCATGTTGCCCGGCACTCCGTCCGTGCAAAATGTAGTGCCCACGGTTGCGCTGGGAACTACTTTGATGGCAGCTCCTGTAATTGGCTTGACTTGCACCCTGGTTGTCATTGTTTTTGTCGTATGGTATATGAAGATTCAAGTTAATAAAGCGATACAATCAGGAGAAGGCTATGTTGTGACCAGTGCGGATGCGGCTGCCAGCCAGGAACGCGAGTTGCCTTCGCTGGGCCTGAGCCTGGCGCCGATGATTGTTCTAATCGGCATCATCTTCGTGGGCAGTTTCATGAAAGTGCCAAACATTATCCTGATTGCCCTTGCTGTTTCTATTATTATCGCGGTGCTTCTATTTAAAAAGTATATTCCCAACCTGCTGGGCAGTATGAACACCGGAGCGACAAATTCGCTGGGACCTGTAACCTTAACGGCGGTAGCCATCGGTTTCGGAGCGGTTGTCATGGCGGCTCCGGGATTTCAAGTGATCGGGAAATGGTTTTTAAGTATTCCGGGAAGTCCGCTGATAAGCCTTTCGGTCGTAACCGGATTTTTCTCAGCCGTGACCGGCTCCGCTGCCGGTGGCCTGGGTATAGTGATGCAGGCATTTGCAAGTACTTATGTGAATATGGGTATAGCGCCGGAGGCTATTCACCGTATTGCCGCTATCGCTTCCGGCTTTGGGAGCATGCCGCACTCGGGAGCGATTTTGGCTACCTTAGCTTTAATGGGCCTGAACCACAAAGAGGGGTACCGGCATTTATTCATGACGAATATCGTCGGTAGCTTTCTTGCTTTAGTCGTTGGTCTGATTCTAGCTATAATCATCTACTAAACATAGTGTATGGATTAATGTGAGTAAAACTATTTTTAATTAAAGGTAATAGGTCACTGAATTAAATTGAGTGTGTAAGGCCGGCTGTACGTATTCCGGGCGGCTTCCAACGCTTTACCGGCAGCGCCTGACTCGTTGCCGGCTGTTTTTTTGCGTAGAATATTTGACATCCCAGGAAAGAGTCCATATGTGGAGAATGGATTTACAGAGTAAATCACGTCGTTGGATAAGCTCTCCGTAATTGCTCCTCCCAGATCAGTGCTGGTATTGAATATTCCGGTGTGGCGGAGCGCAGTTCCAGCGAGTGGTGAGCCACCATTCCGTTTTAAAAAGCCATTAATTCCTTTTGGTTCTTTTGATTCTGTACAATTCACACATCGAGTCACCATCATCTGAATCAGAATGGATCTCAGCGATGTAATAATCATGAACAATACGGTCCAAAATCGTATCGGCAATGGCTTCCTCACCAATCTTGGCATGCCAGCCTGCCGGTGAAAATTGTGAACAAAGATCGTTGATCCCTTATGATGTCGGGCGTGAACCATCTCAAGAACATCCCGTGCTGCGTTTTCTTTGAGTGATACCAACTCCACTCATCCAGTATAAGAAGCTGGAACTTACGATACTGATTCATCAACTTCTTGTAACTGCCTTCGTTTCTGGCAATATCCAGTTCAATCACTTTAAGGTTGCCGCAGTTGCAGATTCTAACAAAAAAAAAACCGATAGATGAGACTCCATCTGTCGGCTTCAGAAAAAAATAAATCCTGGCAACGACCTACTCTCCCACAGAAACTGCAGTACCATCGGCGCGGGAGAGCTTAACTGCCGTGTTCGGGATGGGAACGGGTGTGGCCTC
>DATMYB010000355.1:0-4214 GCA_035561215.1 Syntrophomonas sp.
AAAGCGCATTATTTACAGGCGGGCGGTTTTGCTGAACATGAAGGAAATATGATTATGGCGAATCGCCATCATTAAATCAGAATTACCTGTTTTATGACCGCACGCCGATAAGCTCCTATTAAGTTCATTATTGGTGCCAAGCAAAATAACATTATATCCGGCATGTTCATGTGATATAATAATGAAATACTTTTCCGTCCGGATAAATAACTACGAAAGAAGGGGTGTACTGAAATGAAACGGATTTTGTGTGTATTACTCATGATATTATTCGTTGTTACCCTGGGCGCCTGCTCCTCAAGCAATACGACTGAGCCGAAAACGGGTGGTTCCGGCGGTACTGCTCCGGCTGAAGACGATTTGGCTTACATAAAGAATAAGGGCACGCTTGTCATCGGGATTACGGAATATGAGCCGATGAATTACAAAGACAAAGACGGAAAACTGGTCGGTTTTGATACCGAGTACGCCGAGGCGCTTTGCGCCAAACTCGGTATTACGCCCAAGTTCGTTTTCATCAATTGGGATACAAAGGAGATTGAACTCAAGTCCAAAAACATCGACTGCATCTGGAACGGCTTGACCATCAAGGAAGACCGTAAGCAAAACATGGCCTTTACCCAACCTTATCTAATAAACGAGCAGGTTGTGGTTATCCGCTCGGCCGACGCCGCCAAATATGCCGACAAGGCGAGCCTAAAGGGCGCGAGTATTGTCGCCGAGTCGGGTTCCGCCGGTGAATCGGCGATTAAAGCCGATCTGCCCGATGCCAAATATACTGCGGTTGACGCGCAAACCAAGGCGCTCTTGGAGGTCAAGGCCGGCACGGCGCAGGCGGCTGTCCTCGACGCCACGCTAGCCAAATCTATGACGGGCGCGGGTACGGATTACGCTGATCTCACCGTCATACCCGGCGTGAAACTGACTGCCGAAGAATACGCGATCGGACTGCGGCTGGGCAGCACGGCTGTGGCCGAGTTCAACAAGACCACGGCGGAACTGCTGCAGGACGGTACCCTGGCTAAAATTGCTGAGAAGTACGGCCTGACGGAACGTCTGATCACAAAATAGCACCCAGTACACATTGATTTTCCGACAGCCAAGCGGGGGCAGAAGAAAAGCTTCTGTCCCCGTATTTTGTACTAATTAAACCTCCCGTAAAGGATTGTCCGTTTTTATGAGCTTTAACGTTGTCACCCAAACCCTGCTGGAAGGTTTTCTGACCACATTTTTAATCTTTGCCGTCACGCTTGTGCTGGCAATTCCGTTTGGCCTGATCATTTCTTTTGGTTCAATGAGCCGGTTTAGGCCTTTGCGCTGGCTGACCAAAACCTTCGTCTGGGCTATCCGCGGTACGCCTTTGATGCTACAGATCATTATTGTCTTTTACGGCCCCGGCCTTATCTGGGGCTGGACGGCTTTTCCTCGCCTGGAGGCCGTCCTGATCGCTTTTGTGATCAATTACGCGGCTTATTTTTCGGAGATTTTCCGGAGTGGCATTGAAAGCGTTCCGCGCGGCCAGTATGAAGCCGGCCAGGTCCTCGGTATGACCAAGAGCCAGATTTTCTTTAAGGTCATCCTACTACAGGTCATCAAGCGCATTGTCCCGCCGATGTCCAACGAGATCATTACCCTGGTCAAGGATACCTCACTGGCCCGCGTGATTGCCGTCCGGGAAATTATCATGCAGGCGGAAGATTATATCCGCTCGGCAGCGATCATCTGGCCGCTTTTTTATTCGGGCGCCTTCTACTTGCTGTTTTGCGGCATACTTACCCTGCTCTTCGGCTATCTTGAGCGCAGGCTCAGCTATTTCAAAGTTTAGGAGGAACCGGCGTGTCTTTTTTGGAGGTTAACAACTTAAGAAAAAGCTTCGGCGCTTCGCTTGTACTAGAAAATATCAGCTTTTCGCTGGCCAAGGGCGAGTCGCTGGCGATCATCGGTTCGTCCGGCAGCGGCAAAACAACCCTGCTCAGGTGCCTTAATTTCCTTGAGATCCCCGACAGCGGCACTATCAGCATAAACGGCGAGACCCTATTTGACGGTGACAACCCGTCGCCGCTTACTGATAATGAGATTCGCAAAAGAAGGCTTCATTTGGGGCTTGTTTTTCAATCCTTCAACCTGTTCCCGCAGTACACGGCGCTGAAAAACGTAACCCTCGCCTGCGAACTGCTCGCCAGGGAAAAACCGGATTATAAGGAAAACCGCAAAGCGATTATCGCCGCAATTGAAAAAAACGCCCGCTCCCTGATGGATCAGGTGGGGCTTTCCAATAAGCTCGATTTTTACCCGCACCAGCTCTCGGGCGGACAGCAGCAGCGGGTTGCTATTGCACGGGCGCTCGCTTTAAATCCGGACATTCTCTGCTTTGACGAGCCTACCTCCGCGCTCGATCCCGAGCTCACCGGCGAGGTCTTAAGAGTGATCAGAAGCCTCGCCGACCAGAAGACGACCATGGTTATCGTAACGCATGAGATGCAGTTTGCCCGCGAGGTGTCCGACAAGGTTTTATTCATGGATAACGGTACCGTAGCCGAATACGGGTCGCCGGAGGAAATCTTTGCCAACCCGAGAGAGGAGCGCACCAAGCAGTTTTTGGAGCGCTATTCCGGATAATAAACAATCTAACTTGTACTCTTTTCTCTCGCTAATCTCGGCATTCTACTCCCTTTCAATTACTTTTCCCAATTATAGTAGAACCGTCTTACTGAACATAAACGAGATATGTTCAAACGCTTCACCCTCCGGCAGGCGCAGTATCTCCGCGTTCAGCACCCCCGGCTTTACATGCAGCCGGCCGTAGCTGGCAAAGGGGTATGCTCTTTGGTCGGTTGGCGAACCCGGATTGAAGAGCAGCTTGTGCTCATCTATTTCCATGCCTGGAATATGGCTGTGCCCGTAGACTATGCACTGGGCATAGGGGAAGGCCTGGCACGCCCGGTTCCTGGTGCTGCCTTTGCTTCCGCAACCATGGATCAACCCGATGCATAGTCCCTCCAGGCAGAACTGTTCCGACTCGTTCAAAATCCCCACTATATCATCTGAATCCACATTGCCGTACACTGCCTTTACCGGCGCTATATTCTGCAGCCGGTGCAGCACGGAAAGGGCCGTGAAATCCCCCGCATGCAAGATCAGATCGACATTTTCCAGGCCTCTCAATAAGGCCGGGGGCAGATCCCTCCCCCGTCGTGGAAGATGAGTATCGGATAATACTCCAATCAGCATCAGTTTGCTTTCCTTTCTCTGCACCACAAAGGACAATTAGTCTTTTTAACTTAACCGGAGCACGGCAATTACATTCCCAATGAAACGCCCAGCCCGTAGAGCGGAGGTCTGGACAGGGTCTTTTATGCCCTTAAAAGGATTATGCAGGCGGCGCGGCAACACCCGCGATGCATAAATAGGGGATGCACCAAGACAAAATATAATACCTGTTGGTGATGCATTTTCATCCTAATATACGGGAGGCTGCAAGCGTGAATATCATCGAAATCAAAAATCTGACCAAATACTATGGCAAGTCCAGAGGAATCGAAGATGTCAGTTTTAATGTTGAAGAAGGGGAGATTTTTGGTTTTATCGGGCCTAACGGCGCAGGTAAGTCAACGACGATCAGGACTTTGCTGGCTTTGATTTATCCTACCAGCGGCCGGGCAAGCATCTTCGGCAAGGATTGCATTAAGTTTGCCCCTGAGATTGCCCGGGATGTGGGCTATTTACCCTCCGAAGTATTTTACTACGACAAAATGCGGGTGATTGATCTTTTGAAATACGCGGCGAGTTTCTATAAAAAAGATTGCAGCAAAAGAATCAAAGAACTGGCCGAAATCATGGATCTGGAGCTGGGAAAGAGGATTGATGATTTATCATTCGGCAACAAAAAGAAGGTCGGGATCGTTCAAGGCCTTTTACATGAACCGAAGCTGATCATCCTGGATGAGCCTACCAGCGGTCTGGACCCGCTGATGCAGCAGAAATTCTTTGACCTTCTGTTGGAAGAAAACCGGAAAGGCGCCGCCATTCTTTTATCTTCCCATGTTTTGGGCGAAGTCCAGAGGCTGTGCAGCCGGGTGGCTATTATCAAGGACGGCAAAATTATCAGGCTGGAAAAGATGAGCGATTTAACCGAACATAATTACAAAAAAATTAGAATTGAAACCAAAGCGGAAATCGGCCAGGGCGATTTCGCAATCGGCGGGGTCAATAAC
>DATMYB010000356.1:0-2550 GCA_035561215.1 Syntrophomonas sp.
GTCATAAGGCATAATTAACAACCATTGCATTAAATAAGCGGCCTATTTCAAACAAAGTAAGGAAAGTAATCTCAAACCCACGCTGGTCTACCCTTCCCTTCCCCGCGTTGGAGCATGGATACTTTTCCCCCTATGCTTTAAAGACCGCTTTAGCAAAAATTTTTATCGTGATCAAGGATACGTCAAGTTAATTGTTGATGTTGTAAATACATCAACTGAAGCTTATCTGAACGATGGACAAAATTAAAAATATGCCGGTCACGGCCATGCCGATCAAAAGAGTAAAGTATCCTCCTTGCTGACTGAACTGATACAATCTTTTGGCATTGGCATTGTTAAATAGATATAAGTCTATCGCCAGAACCACCAGCAAGATAATCAGTCGGTCCGCTCCGGAATTCGGAAAAAATATCGCCACATACAAACAGAATACTCCCAGTAAAATATTATTGATGCGCGTGTATAGCATGAAAAACCTGTCTGTATGCATATCATGGCCTTTTACTTCAACCGGCACCGTATTCATGTCAAGGATTTGGATTTCTTTGCCGGTTTTCTCGGCAATTATCTTGGCCAGAGTGCCGTCTTGAGGGGTGAGCCCTAAAAATCCTCGCTGCGTTTTCAAATACAGAAACCCGTCTTTGGCATGGGTACCGTACATTCTAACCGGTCCCACTCCTTTGATTTGAAATAAACCGACGATGTAGCCGGGCCAGGTCATGGACAGGAACGGGAAAATATTGCTTTTTCCTTCGATCTGAATGATCTCATCGATTTCATCCCAGGCGATGTGCTTTTTGGCAACACCCCACACCAGCACAAAATTATCGTCGTTCACGACATAGTGTAGTCTAACGGTACCCAATACCAGATAAATATAAACAACCAGAAACAAGTACGTCGGTATGTACAATAATACTTTCAGAGCAGTATCATCGGCTCCCAGTGAATAATTGATCCCCCATATGGAAAAACCAAAAATTATGATACCGGCAATAATGCCATACAAAGCGCCCCAGGACTTTACCGTTTTAAAAACCATACGGTCCCCTCCCCTTACCGTTTTCCGTTTCTCCGTTTCGATGAACAAATTAATTTTTGTCAGTCTTCATGCCTGAAGATGTCCAGCCCGACCATACCAGCCAACTGCAAAAATTTCTACGGCATTCATTTTCATCCCCTGGCCATCCATTCAATACCGTAGTTTCATACAATTGGTCATCTCTCCCTGCTGTGTAACTGAAAAGCTATCATTTATTTCAGCGATCGCCGAAGCTAATTCCTAAAGCGCGGGCTGTCCCTACAAATTCACCCCGGGGATCAACTTTTTTCAATTCATTGATGGCGTCGGTGATCGGAACTGTCTCAATCGTGGTGCCGTGCAGGCTTACCATGCTGCCGAATTTGCCGGCCATTACTGCATGCACCGCTGCAACCCCGTAGCGGCTGGATATAATGCGATCATACGGTATTGGCATTCCGCCCCGCTGCAGGTGGCCCAGAACGGTTACTCTGGTTTCTATATTGAAGTTATCCTCTATATCCTGGGCCAGTTTATTGCCGATTCCACCCAGCCGCACCGGATCATGACTGTCAGGCACCAGTTTTTGCACCACCATTTCTCCTCCGGCAGGAAGAGACCCTTCCGCTATTACGATGATGCTGAACTTTTTGTTTTGCTCATAGCGCTGGCGTATTTTGGCAATGATATATTCCAATTTATATGGGATTTCGGGAATCAGAATAACATCCGCACCCCCGGAAATACCGGCATGCAAACTGATCCAGCCTGCATATCTGCCCATTACCTCCAAAATCATTACCCGATGGTGGGACTCGGCAGTGGTATGCAGACGATCCAGGGCCTCTGAAGCGGTATTGACGGCAGTATTAAATCCGAACGTCACATCGGTGGCGGACAAATCATTGTCGATCGTTTTGGGCACCGCCACCAGATCAACACCTTTGCGATAGAAGTGGTCGGCAATATGCAGCGAACCGTCTCCGCCGATTACGATTAAAGCATCAATGCCGAGCCGTTTCAGATTTTCAATGGCATGATCGGATTCGTCGGAAGTTTGAGTTTGTCCATCGACAACCCGATGAAAATTAAAGGGATCATCGCGGTTGCTGCTGCCCAGGATGGTTCCGCCGGTATGACCAATGCCGGATACGGTTTTTAGATCCAAGGTCATATATGAATTCTCTACCATTCCTTTAAATCCATCCTTGAAGCCTATTACTTCCCATCCATTTTCTATGATCGCTGCTTTGGTAACAGCTCGTATTACTGCGTTGAGGCCGGGACAATCTCCTCCCCCGGTCAGCACTCCTATTTTTTTTATTTCTTTCAAGGCAGCTCCTCCTTATCGGCCTAATTGCATTATTTGTAAACTTGAGTAATTATTCGGCAACAAATGGCAGATACCTTTATTTGCAGTTATTAAGGATTTTAGCGCAAATATTTTGCAAATGAAACATTTTTCTTAAATATATTCCGCCAAACCTGCAAACTAGTGTACTGGCTCATTCACTTTTGGATAAAGGACG
>DATMYB010000357.1:0-9920 GCA_035561215.1 Syntrophomonas sp.
ATGTAAAGAAGAGAATGTTCAATTCATCCGGCTGCAATTTACAGATATTATGGGAGTTTTTAAAGCGGTCTCCATAACGGTGGATCAACTGGAAAAAGCCCTCAACAATGAACTTATGTTTGATGGATCTTCAATCGAAGGATTCGTTCGGATTGAGGAGTCGGATATGTATTTGCGTCCGGACCCCGATACCTTCGCAGTTTTGCCCTGGACCAGTTCAGTTGTGGACGGAAAAACCGCGCGTATTATCTGCGACATTTACAATCCTGACGGAACTCCCTTCGAAGGCAGTCCGCGCAATGTTTTGAAAAATACCTTGCAGGAAGCGGCCGAAATGGGCTTTACCATGCAGGTGGGGCCTGAACCTGAATTTTTTCTCTTTAATTTGGATGAAAAAGGACTGCCGACCCTTAAGACCAACGACAAAGCTGGTTATTTCGACCTTCCGCCGGTGGACAAGGGGGAGGAAGCTCGCCGGGATATGGTAAAAGTACTGCAAACTTTAGGCTTTGAAATCGAAGCCGCTCATCATGAGGTCGGACCTGGTCAGCATGAAATCGATTTTAAATATGCCAATGCCTTAAAGACCGCCGACAATATAATGACTTTCCGCATCGCGGTGCGGACCGTCGCCCAGAATCATAATCTGCATGCTACCTTCATGCCTAAACCGGTTTACGGCCTGGCTGGTTCCGGGATGCATATGAATTGCTCCTTGTTTAAAGACGGAAAAAATACCTTTCACGATCCCGACCGTGAGGACGGGCTCAGCGACATCTGTCGCTATTTTATCGGCGGCGTCGTCAAACATGCCAAGGCCATCTGCGCCATAACCAACCCCACCGTCAATTCATACAAACGGCTGGTGCCAGGTTACGAGGCGCCGGTATACATTGCCTGGTCCTACCGCAATCGCAGCCCTCTGATCAGAATTCCGGCACGTCGCGGCATAGGTACCCGGATCGAAGTCCGCAATCCCGATCCCACTTGTAATCCTTATCTGGGCTTGGCAGTTATCCTAAAAGCGGGGTTGGACGGCATTAAGCACAAAATCGAACCGCCGGAACCGGTGGATCAGAATATTTTTGAGATGGATCTGGCCGCCCGTAAAGAGCAGGGGATTCTGTCCCTGCCGGAAAACCTTTATGAAGCCCTGGATGAACTGGGTCGGGATGAAATTATCCAAGCGGCGCTGGGCAAACATGTATATTCGCGCTTCGTGGCCGCAAAAATGAAAGAGTGGGAGAATTACAGCTCGCGCGTATATGAGTGGGAGATAGATGAGTATCTGACTAAGTTTTAATAGGTTTTTCCCAAGCTTCTCAGATTACAAAACACCCCCGTATTATCTATAAAAATAATACGGGGTTTATTTGTTATGTAACTCTATGGTTCTGTGGCTAATGTTCTTAAACTGGTCTTCCGACGAGAAAAATCATCACATTTCCATGTCTATCAGGCTCTGGCCTGCGCCTTCGGTCTTTCTCAACCGGTGTTCCGTATGCAGCATGCTTAGATTGATTGATAGTACATCCCCGGACGTGACCGGATAATCGAAGAGAATAAAGAGGGTAGCGGCCATAGCCAGCCCCTCCAAGGGGATACCGTAGCGGTTGAATAAAATCGTGAACAGGAAAGTTCCCATTCCTTGCGTAGGCGGAACGGCCACCGACAAAATGATGCAGAGCAGAGCAAGAGAAAGCAAATCAGCCGGGCTGAATAGGACATGATAGAAACTGCCCAGGAATAAAGTCAAAATGAACAAAAAGGGCACTAAAAACGGTTTGGAGAACAGGGAACCTACCGGAATGGAAAAGTTGGTCAGATAGTCGCGAATACCTTGCTTATTGCCGGCAATCATGGTATGCGGAGCAAAAGTGGCGCTGGAACTGGCGGTAGACAAAGCGATCAACAGCACCGGTCCAATTGTTTTCAAATAGGTTACGGGGTTTTTCTTTTCGATGAAGGCAACGCTCAAAACACAGAGCAGGAATAGTACCAACATGCAGGCGCATATGATTACAATGGCGCCGATGGCGCCAACCAAGGACCCGGTGTTTTTGGACAGCAATATGTCCAAAATGCAAATGTAGATCACCCATGGCATCAATGAACAAATTGCGTCCATCAAGGTAGATAAGATCAGATTGGTTTCGTTGATCGCATTGGTTACTACCGGGAACCGTCCTTTTAACGTCAGCATGGCAATGCCGGTTATTACTGCCAGGAATATGATCTGCAGGGTGTTGTTGCTTAAAAATGATTGAAATATATTGGAGGGTATGATGTCAAAAAACATAGCGACGATTTGCGACCAAGCCCCGCTTCCGCCGGTTCCGCCCGCCCCGTTTTGCAGCGGGAAGTAAATAATCCCTGCCAGCCAGGAAATCGCTGCGGCTATAACCGTTATGCCCGTAAACCAGCCGAATAATATGCGGAAGACCCGCTTCATCTGGGCCAGGTTTTCCATATTAAAAATGCTGGCGATGACCGACATAAATAAAAATGGAATGACCACCGCATTCAGCAATCCGAAGAAGGCATTGCTCAATGGGGTAAGCAGGGAAGCGCTCAGCCCCTTGCTTATAGAAGGTAAGAAATTGTTGATGATCAACCCGCTGGCCACCGCCGTGGCTAAAGCAATAAATATGAAGAGCACCGGGTTGATGCCCGGCACTTTTATGGTAAAAACGACGACATTGTGGCCGTTTTCATAGGCATAGCTGACATTGGAAAGGCCGATCAATATGTTTTGGCTTAGAAAATTGAATTCCGCTTCCGCCTCTTCTTCATCCGGAAGCACCAGAGGATTGGAGGGAAGTCCTCCATAACTCAACGACAAGGATATCGTTTTGAAGCGTTTGCGTAAGCTGATATGTAAGGTTGGATTATCCGGCACTGCCTTGGCCCAATATAAAATGGTTTCTTCCGTAAACAGCTGGGCGCGGACGATGTCGCGATCGGTGCATTTATACTGCTGCAAAAGATTGCCGACGAAAACAGTCGCGCCTTCAATACTGGCCAGTTCCAACTTAAACTCTCTTTTATCCGCCATCTACCACCATGCCTATTTCGCAAACTTTTATCATGCAAGAGAATTTGATTACTCAATATTATACCGCTGTATCGCAATAATTAACATAATTTTCAATGGGTCTCTGTATAAGCCGACTTTCGCCGGGAGAGTTCACCCCGGCGAAAATCGGGGGTCATCTTCCTATTTAACCGGAATACGGGTGCCGTTTATAATGACGGCGGTAACAGCGGCGACGTTAAGCGGAACTTTCGTTTGCCAATGATAATTAAAGGCCTGTTTCTGAACGTTTTCGCTTCCGCTGCCGCCTTCAAGTGGAATGATGCCGTCGGCAGTCTCAACTGCCAAAGACATTGCGCCCGCCCTGCACTCTTTTCCCGTGTAGGAACCGATGACCTGAAGCCCCAGAGGACTGAGGGTCATATACTCAAAGAGATAACCTTCAACGGGAATGTCGTTGGTCCAGATGCGCGTCTTGCGGCTGGTGTCGCTTAGATTGGCCGCCACCCTCCAGTTGCCTTCCACGCCGGAATAAACGGAGCCGCTATAGCAGAGGGTGTAGCCCTCCAGTTCGTCGCTGTTCACGGAGAAGACGGCTTCCGCGTACTTGTATACCGCGTCGTCAAAGTCTTCTTCGGAGTCAAGCAGGTGCTGGTCCTTATCGCCGAAGAACATCAATTCATAATCGCAGTCGATCAATTGGCCGTCCGGAGCCCTCAGAGAAAGCGTAGCGTCGCTGCTGCCGAACTCCTTGTCAAAAATATTGCCGGTCTGCACATGGAGCTTTCCATCCAAGATACCGATATTGGAAATCCACTGGTCGTCCTCCCCATGCGGCAGAGCGGCGTAATGGCCCGGGGTCAGCGCGGCCGTGATCCCTCTGAGGTCGTCCGGCACACCTACGCCGCCCCAGACCTTACCTTCCCGTACGGATACAGTCCCGGCATCACCAATAGCGGAAAGCGACAGGAAAACCGGTTCATTCTCATATGCATCTTCCTCGAAGTATATCAGGAAGCTGCTTACCTCCAGTGGGTCGGATAATGGCAAATCCGACGTAATATTGAATTCATAATAAAGGGTATTGGTTTCTTCGTCAAAATAGAGCATTTTTGTGCCCAAAGCTAAGCTTCCGACGGAGATATCCTCCCCTTGCCCGTTTTCTTCTTGTATCTTCTGTGACTGCTTCACGCTGAACCCGTCCCGAAAGTCGGTCTGCTCGGTCAGCCGGTTTTGACCGCTGATATCCCGGAGGGACAGGTAAACGATAGCCTTGTTCTCATATTTCTGGGCGCCGATGACCTCCATGCGGATGCCCTGGTCCTCGCAGGAGACCTCCACCGGCTCAACGATTGCACTAAAGGGGGGATGAAATTTTTCGATAAACCAATCAAAGCCTCCCAGCGCCGCCGCCGTTGCGGTGACAGCCAACACTGCCAGAATCGCTGCAGCCGCGGCTACGGATATGGTCCGGCGCGCCCGCAGCGGCGGACTGGCAGCGCCGGATATTTCCTCATGCAGCCGACGCTTGACTTGACCGGCCAGTTGGTTGGCATCAACCGTAATTTGTGAAAGCGCGTCGTATATATTTTGTTCGTTCTGATCAAATGTGCTCATGTTGCGGCTCCTTTCCATAGTGTATGGTGTTCAGGCAATCTGCCGGTGCCGGTACTTTTTCTCCTCGCTTGTTCAGGTAACCCGACAGCTTCTTTTTTGCCCGCTCATATTGTTTGCGTAAGGCAGCGGGAGAAGATCCCAGGAGCAGGGAGAGATCTTCGTAACTCTGTTCCTCCATGATCCGTCCGTAAAGCAAAGCCCTCTCTTGGGGCTTGAGCCGTTGCAGGGCGCGGAGTGTCTCGTCACTCATACCTGCATCATCAACCAACGAGACCATTTCATCGCGCAATTCACTAAAGCGGAGTATTTTACGCTTTTTCAGTTGATTCATACTGCGATTGTAAGTAATTGTATATAGCCAGGCGGAGAGATTGCCCCCATCAAATGCAGCGCGGCCTTGATAGGCTGAAAGAAAAACTTCCTGCATCACATTTTCCGCTTCATGGTAATCGCATAAGATTGCGGTTGCATAGCGAAGCAGTTTTTCACCATATAAATTGATTATCTCTTCCAGTTCATTTTCTCCGCCGGTGACAAATCGTTGTCCCAGATTTGTATCGAGCATGTATTCTTCCTTACTCCTTTCATTAACGATCAGTCGACTGTACCTTTATAACAATTAAAACAGCGGCTTTGTGACATGAATTTTAGTAATTGAGTTCTTCGAACCAGTATGGCAGTTCTAACTCCGCGTAGGATAATGAAAACAAAACATCACACGTAGATTAATCGAAAAGGGGATTCCCGTTGGGCACAATGATATTTGAATTGGAAAATGATCCCACTGCAAAAAAGCCTGATTCAATCATGTGGGTGGAATGTATAAACATGACGGAACACTTGGCGCAGCATGGGGGCCCATGCGGAGTCTGGCGACGTAATGTTTATATATTCCACCAACGAATGATAAGTTTTTGCAGGGGAATCCCAAATCAATAAAAAAAGGTCTGTCAGTTTAAATCGCCAACAGACCTTGATTGTGTTTGTGATGATAGGTGGATTTGTGGTCAATCCGGTAAAAGACCGGGGGGGAAAAGAATATAACTCAAATCCGCAGGACAAGCCGTTTTATATATCACTTACATTCTTCTCATCAAACCGGTTACCTTGCCAAGAATGCTCACATTTCTGGCAATGATGGGCTCCATGGCGCTGTTTTCCGGTTGCAGGCGGATGTGGTCGGACATTTTGTAGTAGCGCTTGACGGTAGCTTCGTCTTCCAACAGCGCCACTACAATTTCGCCGTTGGACGCATCCTGCTGTTCGTGGACGATAACGTAATCGTTATTATAAATGCCGGCATCTATCATGCTGTCGCCTTGCACTTTCAATATGTAGTGATTACCTTGTCCGAGCAGGTCCACGGGCACGGACATATAATTGTCGATGTTTTCCTGAGCCAGAATGGGGGCGCCGGCGGCTACTTTTCCTACCACGGGAATCTGACGGATGCTCCTTTCCAAATCAGGTTTATTATCACTATCGTTTAAGACAATCGCCCGGGGACGGGCCGGATCTCGGCGTATATAGCCCAGTTCTTCCAACTGTACCAGATACATATGGACGGTGGAACTTGATTTAAGACCAACGGCTTTGCCGATATCTCTTACCGATGGAGGGTAACCATGTCCCTTGCAGTAATCCTGAATATATTCAAGCACCATGCGCTGTCGCTTTTTTAAAGTGTCGAGATTGTCCATATAATCCCTCCCAAGTTTTTGTTAAATTATAACACATGTTCTAACAAAAACAATTGTTCTGGGAAAATTTTAATTCCACTGGCTCACGCCTGGGCCTTCTCCTGGTACGTCAAAGCTTTAGCTTGGCCGTAGGCCTGGCTCAGCAGTACCACCGGATGGACTACTTCCGCCTGCCATTTGCTGCGGCTTATGCCGTAACTTAGCTGCATGGTGCAACTGGGGCAACAGGTAGCGATTTTACTGGCGCCGGTCAGCATGGCGTTATCGATTTTCCGATCCAATATTTTCATGGATGTATCGTAATGGGTCAAGCTGTAAGTACCGGAGCCGCCGCAGCAACGATTGGCTTCTTTCATTTCCGTCAGTTCCACTCCGGGAATACGGCGCAGCAGCTCCCGGGGCTGTTCCCGAATACCCTGGGCATTGGCCAGGTGACAGGGGTCATGATAGGTTACTTTTATCTTTTTGGCATTTTTGACCGCAGGCGGCTGTACGTCCAAGACATCGATCAAAAATTTGGTCAGATCCATCACCTTATCGGAGAAGCTAAGGGCTTGATCCTCGATTTTCAGTCCGCCCAGCAAAAATTCCATGTTTTTGCGGGACAATGCGGAGGAGCAAGAAGCACAGTCGGTGATAACATAATCAAAATCATAACCATTAAATATCTTGACGTTATGAGCGGCCAGCTCCCGGGCCGTTTGCATTTTGCCGTTGGCGATCTGAGGCAGCCCGCAGCATTTAGTGTCGGCGGGAATAATAACTTCGCAGCCGTTGCGGGTCAGCACATCCACCGTGGCTTTGGCCACTTCGGGATTGAACAGGTTGGTGGCACAGCCCAAAAAATATCCCACCCTATAGCGTTTTTCTCCGCGGGCAGGGTTAATTTCATTCAGTTCGCTGCGGGCAGGGAAATAAGGCACCGAGTTTAATATCCGTTCTGCCTTGGGCAAATCGCCGGGCAGCAGTTTGGTCAGCCCCAGATTACGGCCCAGCTTCTGCAAACCGGTTTTTTGCGCCAGCCACATGAAGCGCACCGAGGTCTTGAGCAGGCCGGGGCGGGTCCACATGGTGTCAAAGATCATCTCTTTGCCGACCGAAGGATTCTGCTCGTAGATATACGAGCGGGCGGCGGCGTTTAGTTCATGAATATCTATGCCGGAGGGACAGGCCACCGAGCAGGATTCGCACATCAGGCAGTTGGCCAGTCGGTCATACACTTCATGGGAAGGCTGAACCACACCGTTGCGTAGCATGCCTACCATGAACACATGGCCGCGGGGCGCGGCGGTCTCATTGCCGATTTCCGCGAAAGTGGGACAAACGCTGCGGCACTTGCCGCAACGCACACATTTCATAATTTGTTCTTTGACCGGAGGGATTTGTTTAAATTCCATTCGTATTCTTCCTTCCTGGAGGGGATACGGCCAAAATTATCAGTTTGATCCGTTAAAAGTCCCAATACGGCAAAGAGCGCCGATAAAATATCGACGGACGCTGCCGGATCACGTTAAAAAAGCTTGCCCGGGTTCATAATGCCCTTGGGATCGAAAGCTTGTTTGATTTTCTTCATATATTCAACCGCCTGACCATGTTCCAATTCGGCGTATTTGCGGCGAACAGCTCCGACTCCGTGTTCTCCGGTGGTCGAGCCTTGCAATTCAATGGCCAGCAGATGGATCTCGTCTACCAACTGCATTACTTTTTCTACCTCTTCCGGTACTTCCGGGTTGATCACCGGAGCGGTATGGACATTGCCGTCGCCGATGTGTCCGTAATTAACCACCTGGATACCGTATTTGGCAGCCAGTTCGCGGATGGAGCGCAGCGTATCGGCGACCTTGGCCAGGGGAACGCTGATATCTTCACCGGCAAATACCCTGGTGCCGTCAGCCCTGACCCGGGAAGCGGCGGAAGCAGTTACACTGCGCCCTTCCCACAACTGCGCCATGCGCTTTTTATCCGTGGACCATTCTACCGCTCGCGCCCTGCGTCCGGCGATTTCTTTGATACGATCGCCTTCGTATTCAACGCTGGGCAGGTTGCCGTCGACTTCGAACAGCAATATGGCTTCGCAATCGGGCAAGTTAATCTCCGGTTTAAACTCGTTTACGGCTTTGATGGCGGAACTGTCAAGAATTTCAATGCCTGAAGGCAGCAATCCGTCTTGATATACTTCCAGCACCGTCGCCGGCGCATCGTCCAGATTATCGAATACCGCCATGGCAATACCGCGGGCTTTGGGTTTGGGCCATACCCGCAAACGGATTTGGCTAACGATGCCCAGCACGCCTTCGGAACCGATCATCAGTTTGGTCAAATTCAGCCCGGACACATTCTTAATGCAACGGGCCTTCATACCGCCGGTGTAGATGATGTCGCCGGTCGGCGTTACCACTTCCAGACCCAGAATATATTGCTCGGTGATACCGTATTTTACTGCCCGCAGGCCGCTGGCATTGTTGGCCACCATGCCGCCCACCGTACACATCTGACTGCTGCCGGGATCAGGCGGGAAAAATAGGTTGGATTTCTCCAGTTCTTCGTTCAACCGGGCATGTATAACTCCTGGTCTGACGATGACCTGCATATTTTTAGCGTCGATTTCCACAATTTCATCCCAATTGGACAGATCCAGCACGATTCCGCCCTCAACGGCGATGCAGCCGCCGGTTTCACCGGTGCCGGCGCCGCGGGGAATGACGTTGATATCGTTTTCATAAGCAAATCGTACAATCTGCTGCACATCGGCGGTGCTTTTAGGGAAAACCACCGCATGGGGAGCGGCCGGCTGCATTTGTGTTAAAAAGGAACTATCGTAGGAATAGTACATCAAATCCAGTTCTTCTACTAAAACTTTATCCTGGCCCAGCATTTTCACCAGCTCTTTTCTGATAGCTGCGGGTTCCATATCTTCACTCCTTAAAGGCTTAATCATCAAACGACTGTTATTTTGCTATTATATCACAATCGTCGCGGAATGTTTGGTATACACGCCCGGCCGGACTCCCAACTGAGCTCATTTTTCATCTGAACTGACTGCGGCGCCTACGAACAGCAACGCGTACATAACATTCATTCTGTTCATGCCAAGTTTCTTGGGGGATTCATATCATATCAATTATTGGAGAAAGAATGATATAGAATGAAACACCAGCAATATTCCAACCATGCCCGCAACAGCTGGTGCCATTACATTTGTCCATTTTGTCATTTGCGTCTTTAGAATTGTATAGAGACGGTCGAACTTGTCCTGGGCTTTGATATAAACCAAATATGAAATTATCAATGGCAGTGTGTAAATAATATTATAGATAACCAGTATGAACGTCACTTGAATCAGGGAAAGCTGATAATGAAAAAGAATCGCCAAAAAAGCAAAATAAGGCAGCGCGGTTGTCAATTCTGAAATGGTTGCAGCTACCCCCAAGGCCAGTAACGCCATTGGAGATACGGATTTTATCCTGGACGCGGCTTCCGCCTCCTCATTGCTTTCGCTCCTGCCGCAATGCAGGACGCGAATTTGCCTTTCCAGTAATTTGATTTTGGTGTTTTGGATTAAATAACAA
>DATMYB010000358.1:0-6952 GCA_035561215.1 Syntrophomonas sp.
ATTATGTTGAATGTATAAACATGGAGGAGCACTTGGCGGAGTCTGGCGACGAAATGTTTGTACATTCAACGAACCGAAATATAAATTTTTGCAGTGGAACCAAAACTGCTTTAACGATAACGCGCCCGGGTCGTGACGATGATCTTTTCCTGATCAACTCCGCTGACCGCGCTGCTTAATTCCTGCAATTCCTTTTTCAGTTCCTCCGACAGGGTGTCCTGGTCGAGAATGATGGTCATTCCCTTGGAGTCCAGGATGACTGCGCATTCTTTAAATCCCTTGGATTTGATCAAAGTTTCGGTTTGCATTTCTCGGGCCAAATCGTCCGCAATCTGCACCAATTTCAGAGAAGCGCTATTGCGTACCTTTTGCTCCTGATTGGGATTGTCGGCGATATTGCTGAGCAACTCCATCTGTTTGCCTCTGACCCTTTCGCGTTCGATGCGGTATTCCGCAAAAAAACCTATCTCTTCATCATTGCCGGTGACGGTGCTTCCTGTCGGCATTTGCAGTTGCTCAATCTCTTGCAGGTCGCTGACAACGGGGCGATCGTTGGAGTTGATCAACGCCTGAATGGCCACAATGAAAATAAAAGGGATCAAAATCACCGCAGCCACAATGGCCAGACGTTTTAGCCGATAAAGGCTGATTATCATCCTTATCCCTCCTTCCGGGGCAGCACCCTGATCTGATGCGGAGAAATATTTAGCAGCGCCGCGGCGGCATCGCTTAATTCCTCTTTGATAGCGGGATCTTTCGCTCCGGTGGCAACGATAAGCACTCCGGTTATCTGCGGAGCCGTCTCCTCCACCAGCAATGCCGAGCCGCCGTTGACGACTATTTCCTTGCTGTTGTTCTCCTCCCGTATTTTCCGGTCGCCGCCGCTGCTATCCTGTTCGTCCGTCTCCCGTACATCATTTTTGGTATTGCTGGCATAACTTTTCAGGCCGTCGGAACGAAGAGTAATGCTGACGCTGACTTTACCCGCTCCCTCCACCTGGGACAGAATCCCTTCCAATTGACGGGTAATTTTTTGCTGGCCTTGTTCCACTCCGCCGATCGTACTCGGTGCGGTTACCTGCGCCGGCTTTTCCTTCCCCATAGGCCAGATGAGGGCCAGTATGCCGACACAAATCAATATAGCCAATATGTAACGGCCCCATTTGCTTTTGCTGCCGGTCTCCGTGCCCGGATCATCTGAAACTCCCCGAATCCATTCCTGCAACATTACGAACCACCTCCGAAATCAATTTCGACTTTGTCCTGGGGTATTTCATAAAGATTACCGATCAATTGGGTAATCTTTGTAGCTATGGCTTGCTGTTCCTGGGCGCCGATTTGCTCCGGCACGTCGGAGAATACTTTGACTCCGGCTACCTTTTCAACGCTGGCAGGTGAACCGGTTTCGACCTGCAGGGTGATCTTTTTTACCGATCCATCGGGATTGGTTTCCACCCGGCTGCTGACATTGTTCACCCCCGGCACCAGGCTGCTGATGGCATCGATCTGTCCCTGCAGTTTGGATTTGATGACCTCCGGCTGGGGCTGATAAATTTTCTCCTGCAGTTCCTCCCCCTGGGTCTGGACCGATTGTTGCGCCGCTTCTTCCAACTGATAATCCCAAAAACTCAGTTCAAAGCTGCGGTCTTCAAAAAGCAGTCCGAGGGTAGGGCTCAAAATAGCGATCAAAACGAAAAGTCCCACCGCGAAACGCACAAAAGGTCTCATTTTCCCGTCCGGAAGGATCAATTCCAGGAAACTGGCGATGATAATGATCACCAATAAATTTCTGACCATTTCATAGAGAGTCGTCATGAATGATTTCTCCTATCTGACGGCCGCGCCGGTGTACATACCTACCACAATGGCGATCATAATGAAAAACATCAGCGCCACCGCCGCTGTAGCCGCCATCATTAAAAACAGATGGTTGCTCATGATCTCAAGAATAGCGGCGGTGCGAGCATCCCCCATCGGTTCCACCAGCGCCCCCACCAGTTTGTACACCAGGGCCAGCACGGCAATTTCCAATAAGGGATAAATAATTATCCCCAGAATAACGATAACGCCCCAAATCCCCAGGGCCTGTTTCAGCAGCACCACGTACCCGGCTGCGACTTCAACCGTATCCCCCACCATTTTGCCGACCACCGGTATAGCGTTGTCGGTGACAAAGCGGGTGGTGCGCAGCGTAACTTTGTCAAGGGCCGACGCGTATAAAGATCTAAGCGTGACCACGCCCACAAAAGAGGTTAGGAAAAAGCCCAGCAGTATTTGAGCCATTTGTCCCATAAATTTAGCCAGACGTTCCACCTTGATGGTCTCGGAAATGCCGTTAACCAGATGCAGCGCCGCCGACATAATAATGAGCGGGAAAACGATATTTTTGATGGCGGAGGCAAAAGCGGTAGCGGCCGTCATCAACAGTGGGAACATCATGACCGAACCGTTGATATTTCCCAATCCGGCTACCAGCACCATCATCTGCGGCAGCATGCCCATCATGAAAGTGTTCATCGTATCGATGGTATTCTGCCCGATAGACAGGACCAGTTTAAAGGTGCCGACAGCAATGGTGCACATGGCCAGAAAACATCCTAAATATGCTACTTTCCCAATATCGGAAGAAAATGACTGCTGCAAATTCAGCAGCAGCGCCGCCAGCACTGATAAAATGATCAGCTTGGCCAGCAGACCTGAATTGGCTAACAACTCGTCGCAAAAATAACGGATGATCCCGGCAAAAACATCGCGAGGGCTGAATTCCCAATCTCCGCTGATAAAATCCAGCAGCCATTCCTTGACGGTTTTGTGGTTGGTATAAGTTGCTATCTCATCGTCGACACTGGTTTTGAAATTTTCCAGTTCACTCAGATCCAGGCTGTCAATGGCATCCTCCGCTGAAATCCCGCCGGCTTGTACGGATGACGATGTCGAAGCCATGGCCGGCCAAGCCCCCCACAGGATCCCCAGCAATACCAACAGTACCAGGCCGGCTTTTCTCATTCTCAAGCACTCCATTTCCGGTTGCACTTTAAAATTGATTCCCCTGCAAAAACCTGATTTAATCGCGTTGAATGTATAAACATGGAGGAGCACTTGACGCTGAGCTTAGTACTCTGTCAACCCTAATTCCACATTCCTTGTCGGTTAAATTTCTGCATGGCTGCGTTGTCGTCAATCGCAATACGTCCAGTATTGCTCAATTCTCCGCCTTGCCCTGCAGCAATTTCCCTCGACAAATAATATGCGGACTTAGAGTTGACAGAGTACCGGCCACGGAATGTTTGTACATTCAACTAACTAACTATGATTCCCCGACAAAAATCAAACAAAAGAACGTCCCTTGGTTGGATTTCGGTTGTATCATCCCGGCATTAATTCTAACAACGATTCCAAAATGGCTGCCAGAATCGGCAAAACTAAAATCACGATTATTATCTTGGCGGCGAACTCCACTTTCTTAGCTACCGCCTGTTCGCCTGCATCCTGACAAATTACGGCGGCAAATTCGCCCAGATAAGCTACCCCCAGAATTTTCAGGATCGTTTCCATAAAGAAATAGTTAATCCCGGCACGTCGGGTCAATTCCCGCATAACGTTGATAATGGCGCCCATCTTATCCATCATCATGATGAAAATAAAGATACTGAAGGTTATGCTGAGCAGGACTGCCATTACCGGTTTCTCCTGCCGCAGAATCAGTAGAAATACCGTGATCATCAGCGCCAAACCCACTATTTGCGTAATATCCAAAACGAACCGCCCCTTTTGATTCAGTTCAGATGTTAAAAACTGTTCGTACTACCGTAAAGAGCTGGCTCATCAACTGCACAACAATAATCAGCACCACTACCACTCCGGCCAGGGTAAGCATCTCAGCTTGTTCCTGCTTTTGGGCCTGTTTCAGTACGATGCACAGCACCGAGATCAAGATACCGATTCCGGCTATACGAAATAAAATGTCTACATTCAAGCGACCACCCCCCGCTCCCAAAATATTTGGCAATATTTCAAAGTAAAATCAGCACTACGGTGGTTCCCAAAATAAACCCGCCGTAACTCCACAATTTGCGTTCGGAATCAACTTTGCTGCGGGCTTTGTCTTCCTGTATTTTTAGTTGTTCCTGCAGCAGGAGAAAATACTGACGTTGCTGTTCTATACCCGACGCTCCCAATTGACCGGCAGCCGTGCTCAATACCTGCAGGTCTTCGCTATTTAAGTCCGCCTGGGACTTGAGGCTGGTCAAGGCGCCCTGCCAGGCCTCCGCCGCGCTGACTCCCTTACGGTCTGACAGTATGCGGCTGCTTTCCTTAAACAATATATTCAAAGGCCCAGGGGTCAACTGGGCAGTATGTGCAAGGGCCAGGGTCAGCGGAGTCTGCAGGTAAGTGATTTCCTTTTCCAGGTATCCCATAGCCTGCCGAGCTGTTTGCAACTGTTCCACCCGCTTTTCGATTCTCCTGGCCCCCATGAGCCCCCCGCTGCCGCAGCCGGCGATCACCAGAGCTATCCCCATCGTCTTCAACCAGAGCATTTCAATCCCACCTTAAAATTGCTTCCACCGTACCCGGTCCCTGCCGGCGGGACAAGGTCACCAGCGTTCGGAATACGCCGGTTGCCAGTAATTCCCTGATCAGCGGCCGGCGTTTGGCATCCTCAGGATCACGGGCATGCAGAGACGCAATTACCGTCACCCCGGCGTTGGCACACTCCTGTAAAGCTTCTATGTCCTGACGGTGTCCGATTTCGTCGGTTATTACCACTTGCGGTGCCAATGCCCGGACCGCCATCATCATCCCTTCTGCTTTGGGGCAGCCGTCCAGTATATCTGTCCGGCGACCCAGATCCATCTGGGCTTGGCCTTGATACATACCGGCCAGTTCGGAACGTTCATCAATCACACTGACGGTGCAGGGCGCCCCCCAGTCGGAACCCTCGGCAATGAGCCGGGCCAGGTCCCGCAATATGGTAGTCTTACCGCAACGCGGCGGAGACAATAACAAAGTGCTTTCAGGACAGTGCTGCCGTCCGTAAATATGATGCAGCAGCGGCTGCGCACATCCTTGGACCTGCCGGGCAACGCGGAAGGATACGCTGCTAAAGTCCCGAATCGTTTTAATACCGCCGCCCTCCACCACCGCCTTGCCGGCCAGTCCCACCCGGTGGCCGCCGGGTATGGTAATATACCCCCGGCGAATTTCTTCCTCAAAGGCATACAGAGAATTGTCGCTGATGGACAAAACCGTCCGATGTATATCTTCCTTCTGCACGATGTAAGCATTTTGCAGGTCATTATCCAAACCGCTGCGCTGGTTGACCGCCCACTCACGCTCACCGGCTTTTATAATCAAGGGCTGTCCGCAGCGCAGCCTTATTTCTTCCAACCGCTTCAACTGCAGCCGGTCCACCGCTCCGATAAGCTCTCCCACCCGCGGAGACAGATAAGGCAGTATCGCTGCAATGATCTGATTATCTTTTTCTCTATCCCATTCCATTTGTCCACCACCTTGCAGTTAATAAATATTGGTCTGAGCAGGAATTTATACCAATTTCTTTAGGCATTTTGCGGACAGCCCCGGACATAAAACCACAAAAAAAAAGGCACTGATATGACTCAGCACCTTAAATACGTTAGGCCATTTCCCCTCAATCGGCATACCTTTGGTACGCTTCCGTTACCGGGGTTTTGGTTCCGTTTACTTATATCGGTGGGGGATGGATTGTTGCCTGCGGCCGCTATTTCTTCAGCTTAAACAAGGATCTCCGTCCCCGTCGTCGTTATAAAAATCAAAAGAACCGTCGTTAATATAGACGACTTCGTTGCAGCGCGGACAGATTACTTCGATATGATCATCGTCATCCAGAATATCGCGTTCCAGCAACAGTTTTTCTCCGCAGTTTCTGCATTTGATCTGGGTGAATTCCTCTTCGTCCAAAACCGATTCTTCCAATTCGAATAGATCATCGTCAATATTCTCTATATATTCTTTGATTTCAGCAAAATCCTGCTGCATGAGACTGAGTTCTTCCGCCATTTCATTCATTACGTTCAGCATACCGGAAATTATTTTGCCTTGGGGGCTGCTATCGGTAATATTCAGACCCTCGGTTAAACCCTGCAGATAGCTTACTTTCTCAGACATATCGCGCAACATAAAAAATCCTCCCTTATTTTTAAACTGTCTATATTATGAGCAGAATAGGGAGGAAATAAACTCAGCGCATTAAAAAAGACAAAGAGAATAGTAGTTTGTTAGATCTAAAAAAGGCAGGCAACGCCTATAGTCAAAATGAAAAACCCCTTCAATCGGCGCACCTATGTACGCCTCAATCACAGGGTTTTGGTAAGTTTTGCTTTTACGTTTTAGGCCCTTATAAACCTAGGCCCGCTCCATGTACTGACCGGTGCGGGTATCGATTCTCAGACGATCGCCTTCGTTGACAAACAGCGGTACCTGCACCACGGCTCCGCTTTCCAGTTTGGCGTTTTTGGTAGCGCCGGTGGCGGTATCTCCTTTGATGCCCGGTTCGGTTTCGGTAACGGTAAGCTCAACGAAGTTGGGCAATTCGATGCCCATAATTTCACCGTTGAACATCAGCACGCCGATATTCATGTTTTCCATCAGCCACTTGGCGCCGTCGCCCATTTCATCTTTGCCGATGGTGATCTGTTCGTAATTCTCATTATCCATACAAACATAACCGTCGCCGTCACTATACAAATACTGCATTTCTCTTTTATCCAGATGCGCCCGGGCAACTTTTTCCCCGCCGCGGAAAGTTTTTTCTACTGTCCCGCCGGTCTTGACGTTTTTCAGTTTGGCTCTCACAAAAGCGGCTCCTTTGCCGGGTTTGACATGCTGGAAGTCCACCACCTGGTAAACCACGTCCTCAAACTCGATCGTCAGCCCGGTTTTAAAGTCATTTACTGAGATCATTGTATCCCTC
>DATMYB010000359.1:0-3002 GCA_035561215.1 Syntrophomonas sp.
GCCCAATGATGTAAAAATTAAAGGAGGTTGCAATCATGCAGAGATACCAGATTTTATCACAAAGTGAAATTGAGCAGATCCACGAGACCAGCTTTCGTATCCTGGAAGAAGTGGGGGTAGTTTTTACTTATGCTCCGGCCCGGGAAATCCTGTCCAAAGGGGGGGCCAAGGTTGACGGGCAAAGAGTTTATTTCCCCCCCAATATGGTAGGAAGAGAAATAAAAAAAGCCCCGTCTTCCTTTACCTTATATGCCAGAAACCCTGAAAAAAATGTTTTGATCAATACTCAGAAAACAGCATTTGCAGGCCCTTACGGTTCACCCTTTGTCATGGATATGGACAACGGCCGCCGTTTAAGTACGTTGGAAGATTTCATCAACATCTCCAAGCTTGAACACAAAATGGATAATATCGACGTCATGAGCCACATACCCTGTGAGCCCCAGGACGTAGATGAAAAGGTCCGTACCATGGAAATGCTCTATCAGACTTTGAAACATAGCGATAAACCCTTGATGGCTACTGTTTTGGGTTATGAAGAGACCAAAAAGAATATTGAAATGGCGGCAATCGTTTTTGGAGGCATAGAATCAATAAAGGAAAAACCTGTTGTAATAAGCCTTCCGTGTACATTGACGCCTCTCAGTTACGATGACAAAATGGCGGGTGCTATCATTGCCTACGCAGAATATCGGCAGCCACAGCTAGTGAATTCGCTCTGTATTGCCGGCGCAACTACTCCTGTCACCATCGCCGGCACCGTTGCCCTTCAGAATGCAGAAGTTCTTGCAGGCATCGTCCTTGCTCAGCTGGTCGGTGAAGGAACTCCTGTTGTCTATTCCGCATCTTCTTCCAATGCCGAAATGCGCTACGGCTCCCTTGCGATTGGATCGCCGGAAGACGCGCTATTTTCACTTATCAATGGCCAGCTAGCCAAATTCTATAACCTTCCCTGCCGGATCAGCGGCGCTCTTTCCGACAGCAAGTGCGCGGATGCCCAGGCGGCTTACGAATCTATGCTTACGTTGAGCATGGCTCAAATGGCCGGCGGCAATTTTATTCTCCACAGTGCCGGTATCATCGACACCTATAACACGATTTCATTGGAAAAAATGATGTTCGACGACGAAATTATCGGCATGATCCGCCGTATTGGCCGGGGCGTTGCAGTCAACGAAGAAACGCTGGCGTTCGATGTCATAAAGGAGGTCGGTCCTCAAGGCCAATTCCTCACCCATACACATACATTTAAAAATTTCAAGAAAGAATTTTATAGTCCAGTCCTGAGCGATCGTAATAATCCCACTCAGTGGGAGGCGGATGGCGCGCTTACCGCGGAAAAGAGAGCCAATGCCAGATGGAAAAAATTGCTTAACGAGTATATAGAACCTGCCTTGGACAAAGATGTTGATGCGGCTTTAAGAAAATATAAAGAAAAAAATTAGGAGCATTAGCAGTGTAGCCTCTAAAGCTTTAAAACAAATTAGAAAAGGAGATAAAAAGATGGCAAATTATGAAACATTGGTTATAAGCGTGATGGATGGAGATGAAGCACAAGTAAAAGAGCAAACGAAAGCATTGCTAAACGCAGGTTGTAAACCTCTGGATATTATTAATCAGGGTTTAATCGCGGCAATGGACATAGTCGGTCCCCGTTTTAGGGATGGTGAAATGTATGTTCCAGAAGTTCTCATGGCCGCAAAATCCATGGCGACCGGTATTGAAATCCTCAAGCCTTTCATGTCTGACACCGATATGCCCAGCAAAGGAAAAATCGTGCTTGGAACGGTGAAAGGCGACCTTCATGACATCGGCAAAAACCTGGTCGGTATGATGATGGAAAGCAGCGGCTTCCAGGTCATCAATCTTGGCATCGACATTTCACCCGAGGAATTCGTGGCGGCAATAAAGAAGCATACTCCGAAAATCATTGCAATGTCGGCGCTTCTTACGACTACTATGATGCAGATGAAGGATACGATCGACTTGATCAAGGAAGAGGGCTTGAAGGTAAAGGCCATTATCGGCGGCGCTCCGGTGACCCAGGAATTTGCCAATCGCATCGGCGCCGACGGATATTCTCCGGATGCGGCGTCTGCCGTAGAACTTTGTGCAAAACTGATTAGTTAAACAATAAATGGCAGGCATAAATCAATCATTGACTAAAATATAAAATACCGCTTTCAGCTCGTGAAGAAGACTGGAAAGCGGTATTTTTGTTCTTATTGCTGTTTATAATCGTTTGCCGGCAAAAAGTGTCCCAACGCTGCCCCCTTTGATGATTTCATACAGGGCAGACGGATTCTTTCCATTTGTAACGATCGTGTCAATTCCCTGCGCGGTTGCCAGCTTTGCAGCCTGCAGTTTTGTTTTCATACCGCCTGTACCGCGCCGGGAGCCGGCGCCTCCGGCTAAAGACTGTACGCCCTCGTCTATTGTTGTAATACGCTCTATGAGTTTTGCGTCGGGGTGGAGGCGGGGATCGCAGTCATAAAAGCCGTCAATGTCGGACAGAATGATGAGCTTGTGAGCCCTGCACAATACGGCGACCACTGCGGAGAGCATATCGTTATCGCCGAACAGTCTGTCCTTCGATTCGATTTCGGTATAGCTGACCGAATCGTTTTCATTCACAACCGGGATAATGCCCATTTCGAGCAGCGCATTAAAGGTGTTGGTCAGATTTTCCTTCTTCTCCTCAATTTCCATGTCTTCAGCGTTCAATAAAATCTGCGCGATCGTCTTATCGTAAACCTTGAAAAATTTGTCATATAAGTGCATGATGCTGCATTGCCCCACCGCGGCGGCAGCCTGCTTCAAACGCATACTCTCAGGGCGCGCTTTCATTTGCAGCTTGTTTGCGCCTACGGCAATCGCGCCCGACGTCACTAAAATAACTTCATAGCCCATGTTCTGAATATCGGACAGGGCACAGGCAATGCGGTCAAAGGAACGCAGATCGTTTTTTCCAATGTCATTTATCAAGGTAGAAGTGCCTACCT
>DATMYB010000360.1:0-2613 GCA_035561215.1 Syntrophomonas sp.
ATAGAATACTATCTTACAATACGATAGATACTATCCAAATTGGATGGGAGGCATATTTATGTGCGGAATTATGGGATATATAGGCACTGGCGCCGCCGTGCCGGTCATTATAGACGGTCTCAGCAAACTGGAATATCGCGGTTATGATTCAGCCGGTATCGCTTTTTATATGGATAACGGCTTGCAGGTAACCAAAAAGAAGGGACGACTGGCGGAACTGGTCAACGGCCTGGGGGAATTTCCCTCCGCCCATCTGGGCATCGGTCACACCCGCTGGGCGACCCATGGCGTTCCCAGCGACAGGAACGCCCATCCCCATACCGATTGCAACGGCCGCATCGCTTTGGTGCACAACGGCATCATTGAGAATTACGCCAGCCTGCGCAAGAAACTGATTCAGGAAGGACACGATTTTGTTTCCGAAACCGATACGGAGACCGTGGCCCATTTAATCGAAAAGTATTATAAGGATTCGATCGAAGCGGCGGTGCGGGAAGCCTTGCAGCATTTGCAAGGATCTTTTGCATTGGCAGTGATTTGCGCTGATGAACCGGATAAAATCATTGCCGCTAAAAAAGACAGCCCGCTGGTGGTGGGCATCGGCGACGGTGAAAATTATCTGGCTTCGGATATTCCCGCGATTCTTGGCAAAACCAAGCAGGTCTACATTATCGAAGATAACGAATTCGTCGTTTTAACGAAGGATTCGGTCAGTATTACCGATTTCAGCGGCCACTCCCTGGAAAAAAAGCTGTTCCCGGTTACCTGGGACCCGGTCGCAGCCGAAAAAGGCGGCTATGATCATTTTATGCTCAAGGAGATCCACGAACAGCCGCAAGCGCTGCGGGAAACCCTGCGCGGCAATGTGAAAGACGGGATCGTCGATTTGACCCCTCTGGATCTGGACGATATGTTTGAAAATGCGGAGAAAATCTATATCGTAGCCTGTGGCACTGCTTACCACGCCGGTTTGGTGGGACGCTACGCTTTGGAAAAACTGGCCCGCATCCCGGTGGAGACCGATATCGCTTCGGAATTCCGCTACCGGGACGTGCTTTGGAACCCCCACTCCGTCATGATCGTCATCAGCCAGTCCGGAGAGACTGCCGACACGCTGGCGGTGCTGCGGGAAGCCAAGCGGCAGGGGATAAAAGTACTGGCGGTTACCAATGTAGTCGGCAGCGCCGTTTCCCGCGAGGCCGACCGGGTCATCTACACCCATGCCGGACCGGAAATCGCGGTTGCTTCAACAAAAGCTTATTCCACCCAGTTGTTGCTTATGTACCTGTTGGCCCTGCATCTGGCCGGGGTCAGAGGAACCTGCAACCGGGAGCAATTGGAGGAACTGGCCGCCGGACTCGAAATCATGGATGCCAAAGTAGAAACGGTATTCAGCCAGGAGGAAAAAATCCGTCAACTGGCCCGGAAGTACCGTCAGGTGGAAAGCACCTTTTTCCTGGGCCGCGGCTTTGACTACGCGGTAGCCATGGAAGGCGCCCTGAAGCTGAAAGAAATCTCCTATATCCATGCCGAAGCCTACGCCGCCGGAGAATTGAAACACGGCCCGCTGGCTCTGATCGATGAAGGCGTACCGGTGCTGGCCTTGATCACCCAGGATCAACTGGTGGAAAAAACCATGTCCAACATCAAAGAAGTCAAAGCCCGCGGCGCGGTGGTAGTCGCCATTTGCAAGGAAAACCTGCAGGAAATCTGCCAGGAATGCGACGAGCAAATCATTCTGCCGGAGGTGAACCCCATCCTGGCCCCGATTGTAGGAGTTATCCCCCTGCAGATATTCTCTTATTACATGGCTATCTTCAGAGGCGCCGACGTTGATAAACCCAAGAATTTGGCCAAGAGCGTGACGGTGGAGTAGGGATACGAATAACATTGTTTGACATATATTGGAAAGCAGGATATTATATTATGTGAATAAATAATATTTTTGAATGCAGAAGCAGGTGATTTGATGCGCCCATACGACAGTGAAATAGAAAAAATAAAAAAGCAGATTATTGATCAATATCATCCTGCTGACATCATTTTGTTTGGTTCCTGTGCCAAAGGAACAATTCGCAAGGGAAGTGACATTGATTTGTGTGTCGTCCTTGAGACAGGAGACAAACGCCAGGCTGTAAGAGATATGTTGCTGGAATTGGATTATAATATCGATTTGGATATTGTGGTCTATACGCCCTTGGAATGGTCAAAATATAAGGATGACAATGCTACGATGGCAGGAGTTATCCATCGGACGGGGGTGAGTTTGGTTGGCTGATACCTTAAGACATCTTGAATGGCTTGAGATGGCAAAGAAAGATATTCAGGGAGCAGAGATTCTGTTTGACCATGATGCAGATAACGGGATTATCTGCTTCCATTGCCAACAGTCAATTGAAAAATCTCTCAAGGGATTTCTTATATTTGTTACAGGAGTATTGCACGATGGACACAGTCTTGTGAAGCTATGTAAGAAAGCTGCAAATCACAACGCATTGTTTTCAGATATGCTGAAGGATATGGCATTCGTGAATACTTACTATATTGAAACACGATATCCAGCAGAAGATCCGTTGCTGGTAAGTAAAGAAGATGCAGCGGAGTGTATGGCAA